>JADJXA010000005.1:300000-387095 GCA_016716065.1 Candidatus Leptovillus gracilis
CGCCAAAATGCCTTCCGTGCCGACAAACAGGTCGGCGTGGCCGTTGGCCTCATGGCCTTCACCAAAATTGAGCCGCACCGTTTCCTGGGAACCGACCACCTGTTTCAGTTCATCTTGAGTACCGAGGGCGATGAGACGGCCGTGATCCATAATGCCCACCCGGTCCGACAACTCCTCGGCCTCTTCCATGTAATGGGTGGTGTACAGCACCGTCATGCCCAGGTCGCGCAGGTCGCGCACCATGTCCAGAATGCGCCGCCGACTTTGTGGATCAATGCCCACCGTCGGTTCGTCCATAAACAGGAGCTGCGGCTTGTGCAGCAAGCCCACGGCAATGTTGATACGCCGTTTCATGCCGCCGGAATAGGTCTCCACCCGGTCGTTACCCCGATCCGCCAGATTGACCTGCTCCAGCACCTCATCCACGCGATGCTTCAGCGCCTTACCGCTCATGTTGTACATCTGGCCCCAAAAATGCAGGTTCTGGCGCGCGGTCAGCTCTTCATATAGGGCGATCTCTTGGGGAACAACGCCGATAATCTGGCGAATCGCCAGACTGTCGCGGGGAATGTCCAGCCCGGCAATGCTGGCGGAACCGGCCGTGGGTGTAAGCAGGCAGCTCAGCATAGAGATGGTGGTGGTTTTGCCGGCGCCGTTTGGCCCCAACAGACTAAAAATCTCGCCGCGCAGCACATTAAAAGAAATGCCGCACACGGCCTGGTTATTACCATAGGATTTCTGTAAATCTCTGGTTGTGAGAATCGGTTCAGACATAGATACCTCCGTCAATCGTCAATCGTCAATTAACAATGATAGAGGCAATGGGGTGGTGGGGGATGTGCTGGAAGTCATGACGCAGGTCACATTGGGCTGCATGACCGGTCATGGTTGAACGCGCGAGTCTTTTGTTGGGCGATTTTGTAAATCGTTCTACAAACTGTTGGCTTATTTCTGCCATTGTGTACTAAAAGTCAGTGTACAGTGACCAGTGTTCCGTGCGCGTTTTCCAGAGATAACGCCCACGGAACACTGGTCACTGAATGCTGCTTGCTGAACACTGATTACGGCTACCAGGGGTTTTACAGCAGCGGGCGGGGCGCGCCGCGGGTGAGCGGGTCCTGGCGTTTGGCGGTGATGTGCAGATAGCCATCCCGGTCCAGGTAGCCCAGATCGCCGGTGAACAGCCAGCCGCTGCGGCCGTCTGGGCCGGTACGCACCACCTCGGCTGTGATGACCGGCCGCTGCCAATAACCACTCATCACCTGAGGGCCGCGCACCAACACTTCGCCAATTTCGCCGACAGACAGGGCTTCTGTGCCCAGCGATACGTCAGCGATCTGTACATCGGTATCTGGCAAGGGGACGCCAACAGCGTCTGATCTGGGGTTCCTGTAGGGGTCCAACGCCACCAATCCGCCAGCCTCGGTCAGGCCATAGGCGTCGAGGAGCCGGCCGCCGGTCAGGCTCTCGAACTGTTGGCGCAGCGTCAGCGTCAGGGCGGCTTTGCTGCTCAGGGCCAGATGGATGGAAGAAAGGTTGTATTGGCGCTGTCGGCTGTGTTCGGCCACTGCCTGAAATAATTTCGGTACGCCGGGGAGGAAGGTGACGCGGTACTGCTGGATGGCTTGCAGGCTGTGGCCGATGTCGCGGGGATTGTGCATCAGGACCAGGGTAGCGGCGTTGGCGACGCTGGCGGTAAGCACGGCCGTCAGGCCAAACGAATCATAAAACGGCATCAGCGCCAGGACGGTTTCCTGGGCGGGCTGCAGCGGCAGCCAGTGGTTCGACATGGTGGCGCTGCACACCAGATTACGATGGGATAGGCTGATGCCGGGCTGATTATGGGCGTTGACGTGGGGATAGAGGATAACGGCCGTATCCGGTGGCATCACTTCCACCAGCTTCAACCGGGCCATCTTGCTGCGCAGCACCCGCCTGAACGAGAGCGTCGAAGCGCTGTTGTTCGCCTTAAACTGGCGCGGAACTGTTTCACGGCCGTTCCACTTCACCGGCCAGGGCAAAAAATCCGCCGCCTGGCTAATAACTACCTGCCGCAAGTTCGTCCGGCTGCGGATAGACTGCACGCCGGGCAAAAGTCGCTGGGGGATAATCAGCGTTTCGCTGCCAGAATCGTCCAATACGTGGGCCACATCTTCCAGGCGCGCGTTTGGATTCAGGCCGACGACAATGCCGCCAATCCGCCAAACGGCATAAGCGGCAATCACAAATTCGGCGCAGTTGGGCAGGGCAATGGCGACCCGATCCCCCTTTCTAACCTGGCGCTGCTGCAAACCGGCGGCAAAGCGATTGACCATGTTATTCAACTGCCGGTAGGTCTGGCGAGCGGCCAACTGGCGGTCGCGCAGCGGTGCGCTGGTGATGATGGCGGTACGCTTGGGGAATTTATGCGCCGCGTGCAGAAGAAAATGATCCAGTGGCAGCACCGGATACTTCAAGGATGGGGGAACTTGTGTGTCATACTGTTGCAGCCAGGGTTTATCCATCATACCTTCAGCGCGCCGCACTACAAAACTGGCGTCTTGTGCGTAACCCGATTTGGCAAAGGGTGTGTTGCAAGTGAAACGCATCCTTTGGTAAATTACGCTGCACTGGACACGGTTTCGTGCAAAAGTGTGTTACGCTTCTGATTATAAAACTTTCTTGTCTGGCGCGTAAAGGTCAGGGCAAGAATCCAATCTGGCGCAAGAGCCAATCACCGCCCCATTGGTACATGAAGATAAAAAAGCCGCAGCAGCAGCAGGTGAGCAGCAGCAGCACAACCGCCAAAATACCGACGATGCGTTTGCCGGTATTGGCGCCCGACTGCGCCTGCACCACCGGCGGTTCGGCCGCGGGGATGACTCTGGGCGCGCGCAAGCGCGGTGGGTCCGGCGTCAATTCGGCCAATTCTGGCAAGTCCGACAGGTCGGGTAGAACGGGAACGTCTGGCAAGGCCAGCAGCGGGTAGACGGGTTCATCGGCGTCCGACGACTCGCCTGGGATGGTGTCTTTGTTGGTTGTAGCGGCTTCCTCATGGAGAGGCGGCGCCTCTTCGTGCGCCGGCAGGTCGTCGAAGCTGGGGGGCAGCATCGGGTCGGTGAAGTCTGGTTCGGCGGAGGGTAGGGGTTCGGTAGCGGAAACGGCCGTTACCAGCAGTTCTCCCTTCTCATCCACCGGCGCCGGTTCGGCCAACATCGTCATCACCGCGGCGTCTTCGGCCACATCCAGCAGTTGATAAAGCAGCACCACGCCGCTGCCAATTTGCACCTCCTGGTCTGGCTCCAGCAAAATCGGCCCGGCGCTGATGTTGCGCCCAGCGACAAACGTGCCATTGGTGCTGCCCAGGTCCTCCAGGCGGTAGCCTTCTTCGGTTTCAACCAGGCGGGCGTGCAGACGAGACACTTCTGGGTCGTCTACGGTGATGTCGGCCGCCGGGTCACGCCCCAGGGTGATGACCGGCGCCGACAAGGGAATGATTCGACCAACTTGTGGCCCCTTGCGGATGATGAGCTGATACACTTTTTCTAACACGGCCGTTGCCTCCCATGAATCGCCAGCGCCAGGCCAACGAGAATTGGATATACATACATTCTCGCGCATTTTACCTGAAAACAGCAAATAAGGAACAGTTGATGGTGGGTAGTGGCAGCTTCAGCTTCGCCGGCGAAGCAGGGAGGGTAGGGCTTTGGCGATCTGAATGTCCAGGGCGAAAACCATGACTGTGTAGCCAGCCAGCCCGGCCAGGCCGCCGGCCAGCACCAGAACAATGTGATTCAGCAGACTGGTCATGGGCAGCCGTGGCAGCAGCAGGGTCATTGCGCCGTAGGCCGCCAGACCTGTGACCAGCGCCGCGCCCAACGATTTTACGGCGGCCGTGGCGATGCCATAACCGCGCAAACCGCGCAAGGAGCGGTTGAGCAGCCAGGCCATAATCAGCGTATGGACGATGTGTTTGACGGCGTCGGCGACCATCAGGCTGTATAAACCGAGGGGGCGGATGAGGGCAACGGCCGTGCCCAAGTAGACCACAATCGCCACCACCCCCACCAGGGCCGGCCGCAGGGTGTCCTTGCGCGCATATGAGGCAAAGACCAACATCTGGTCAATGGCCGCAAAGGGCAGCCCTAAGAGGTAAAATTGCAGCACCCGCGCCGTAATGAGTGTGTTGGCCGGCGTAAATTCGCCTCGCTCGAACAACAGGGCCACGATGGGCAGCGCCAGGGCATACAAACCGGCCGTCGCCGGCAAAATCAGGGTGATCACCAGCCGCAAGCCATCGGACAGGGTGTGCTTAAAATCGCCCAGGCGATTTTCCGCCTGACGCGAAAGCGTGGGCAAAATCGCCACCGACAGCGCCGTGACGACCAGCCCCAACGGAAATTGGAACAGCGTGGTGGCGTAGCGCATGTAGGCCACGCTGTCGTCGCCGGTGCGCGTCGCCAGGTTGTAGCTGAGGGCGATGGAGATTTGGGTGATGACCAGCCCGGCGACGATGGGCGCGTAGAGCTTGAGGATGCGGCGGATGGCCGGATGGCGCAGATTAAGCTGCCAGCGCAGCCGGGCGTCGCGCAGCGCCGGCAGCTGCAGCACAATTTGCAGGAAAGAGCCAATCAGCAGCCCCCAGACCAGGCTTTCTACATGGTCGGGGCGCAGCAGGGCAGCCACAACAATGGCCCCATTCAGCACGGCGCCGATGAAGGCGGGCACAGCGAAGCGTTTGAGGGCATACAGCGCCCCGCTGAGGATGCTGGCCAGGCTCATAAACAGCACCGCCGGAGTGGCCAGGCGCATGAGACGGATGGAAACGGCCGTTAACTCCGGATCGGTAAAATTACGCGCACCAATCAACCAGGCGATCTGCGGCGTAAACAGTTCCACCACCCCTACCACCAACAGCAGCAGCAGCGTGGCCGCGCTGAGTACCATGCTCAACACGCGCCACAGCTCATCGCGCCGCTCTTTGCTGGCATAATCGCTGAACACCGGGACCAGGGAGGAGTTGACCATGCCGCCGATGATCAGATCGAACAGGCTGATGGGGATGTAAGCGGCGATTTCGTAAGCGGCCAACAGGCCAGACGCGCCAAAAGCGTTGGCTTTTACCGTTTCCCGTACCAACCCCAACATGCGGCTGACCACGTTGCCAGCCGCCAGGATGGCCGCAGCCTTGACCACGCCGCCATCTTCACGGATGGAGTCGGGGATGGGCTGCTCTTCCAGTGCTCTGTCTGTGGGTTCTAGCAAAATGCGTCCTGATCTTCACTGTTGTATCAGGGGCATTCTAACCGATGGGTGGATGGGGGGCAATAAGTGGTGGGGTAAGCGTTCATCCCCCTCTCTGGACCTCCCCCGAAGAGGGAGGGAACTTGCTTCCTCTCCCTCTGGGAGAGGGTTGGGGGGAGGGTAAGAGGGCTGAACGGATACTGGCGGGGTACAGGAAACGGGATACGGGATACGGTGGTCACGCCTCTTTGATCAAGCCGGTGCGGTACGCGCCCAGCAGTTCTTTCAGGCTGTCTATGCGCTGCTGAATCAGCCGCCCCTCGTCGGTGTCCTTCACGCGGATGCGCAGGCGGTTGCGTTCCAGGATTTCCGTTTGTGTTTGCATATCAATCCCTTCTTCAATCGCCAACTGCTGCGATTCAAACGGTTCGTGGGAGGCCAACAGCAGCCCGTAGGAGTTGAAGATGAGCGTGTAACCGGCAATGCCGGTGATTTTGTGGTACGCCTTGGCCAGCCCGCCATCTATCACCAACAGCTTGCCACCCGCTTTGATAGGGCTTTCCCCCTTGCGCACCTGCACCGGCACGTGGCCGTTGATGATGTGGGCTGTGTCCGGGTCTAGCCCAAATTCGCGTAGGATTCTAACGGCCGTTTCCTCCCGATCCCGCCAGGCAAAATAAGCATTCTTCTCTTCCTTGTGCGTGCTTTCAGCGGCGATGAAATATCGCTCAAAGGTCGCCATTTTGTTTTTGCCAAAAATGGGCGATTTGGCCCCGCTCCACAGATACCACATCACATCCTGGCCGTAGCGTTTTTCGTCCGGGTCGGCGCTGAAATACCCCTGCCGCGCCAACCGGTCCAGGCGGTCTACAAACGCCCGGCCGGCATATTCCTGCCCGCCAACCCGCGCCGACATAAAGGAACCATCCTCTTCCATGGCGATGCAGCCGTGGTAGAGCAAATTGCCGTTGTACACCAGATACATGCTCCCCCGCGAAAAGAGAAAACGCACATGCTGCTGCAACTTTTCGCTGATGGCGAAGGATTGCTGCAGCCGGGCGACGGTATTGGCTTCGTCGGGCGTTAACTCATAGGGGTTGGCCGGGTCCACGGTGGGGAAATGGGTGTCTAGCAAGGGGTAGCTACGGCCGTCTACCAGCGCCGTGCCCGTTTCGCCATCAATCTTGTCCAACAACAGCCGGTCTTGCATCTCAAAATGCGGCCGTCGCTGAATAATTTGCGCCTCCAGCTTCAGTTGAATGATGGCAATCGCCTTGTGCATCTTTGCCATCAACTGAATCTCGTTGTGGGTAAACTGCGCCTCGCCGCTAATTTTAGGCTGGAAACGATGGCACGGGTCGCTGCCATACATATCCATGGCAAAGGTCGCCAACGGCAGCATACTGATGGCGTAGCCATTCTCCAACGTCTCCATGTTGGCATAACGCAGCGCCGTGCGAATGACGTTGGCGATGCACGCCGCGCTGCCGGCCGCCGCCCCCATCCACACAATGTCATGATTGCCCCATTGAATATCCAGCTCATGGTAAGCCATCAGCGTATCCATGATGATGTGCGCCCCAGGGCCGCGATCATACACATCGCCGATGACATGCAGGCGGGCAATCGCCAGCCGCTGAATCAATTCCGACAAAGCGACGATAAAGTCATTGGCCTGCCCAATGGCGATGATGGTTTCGATGATGCGTCGGTAATAATCTAACTTATTGTCGCTGCCTTCTTGCTCATGCAGCAGCTCTTCGATGATATTGGCAAACCCGGCCGGCAGGGCGGCGCGCACGTCGGCGCGGGTGTATTTGGAGGCCAGGTTGCGGCATAAGCGGATCAGGCGAAAGAGGGTGATGCGATACCAGGCATCGGGATTGCCAGTTTTGTCCAGTATATGGGCCAGCTTTTTTTCCGGGTAGTAGATCAGCGTCGCCAGGTCTCGTTTTTCCTGCTCGGTCAGGTCGTAGACGAATAATTCATCTATGCGCCGCTTGATGGAACCGGAGCCATTTTTGAGGACGTGGAGGAAGGCTTCGTATTCGCCGTGAATGTCGGAGACGAAATGTTCTGTGCCTTTGGGGAGCTGCAACTTGGCGCTGAGGTCAATGATTTCCGTGGAGGCGGCGCGGATGGTGGGATACTGCCGGGCCAATAAGGTGAGGTAGGCTAATTTTTCGGCGGAAACGTCCATGTCTGTTTAACTCCCAACTCCCGATTATCCATTATGGAATCAACTGTTGGCGCTGCCAATGGCCGTCTGCCTGCCAGGTAAATGCCATGCGGTCTGGGATGTGGTCAGGCTGTTCCTGCCAAAACTCATAGCGATACGGTTCCAGGCGGTAGCCGCCCCAGGCGCCTGGCAGCGGAATCTGGCCCGCCTGGAATCTCTGTTTCAGTTGGGCCAGCATGTCTTGCAGCGCGGCGCGGGACGAAACGGCCCCGCCGGACTGGGTGAGCCAGGCGCCAAGCTGGCTGCTGCGCGGCCGGGTGGCAAAATAACGCCATACATCGCCGCTGGGTAGGGGCACAGCCGTTCCCTGTATGCGCACTTGCCGCCGCAAAGCCAGCCAGGGAAACAGCAGCGCCGCCTGTGGGTGGGCCGCCAGGTCTTGGGCTTTTTGCGTTTCCAGGCCGGTGTAAAAGACAAAACCGGTGGCGTCAAAACTACGCAGCAGCATCAACCGCGACGATGCCTCGCCATCAGCCGAGACGGTGGACAACACCATGGCATTGGGCTGCGGCAGATTGTGGCTCTGCGCTTCGTCGTACCAGGCAGCAAACAAGGCCAGCGGATCAACGGCGGCGGGTGAAGTTGTTGACAAGGCCAGGGGACAAAAAAACGGCCGTCCAGGAAACCAACTTAGCTCCCAGACGGCCGTTTACGAGGTGTTTGTGTGCGTAATTCGTCTGATTGCGCAGACGTTAATTACTTACCAACGGCGGCCACCACTATCTCTGTCCGAGTAATCATTGCGACGGCCGTAACCACCACCGCTGTCACTCCGACCGCCACCGCCACGGCTGTCACTACGACCACCACCGCCACGGCTGTCACTACGACCACCACCACCACGGCTGTCGCCGCCACGATTGCCGCCGCCACCGCTGCGTTCTTCACGGGGGCGCGCTTCGTTGACGCGCAAATTACGGCCACCAATCTCTTTGCCGTCTAAAGCAGCAATCGCTGCATCAGCCGCAGAAGGGGCCATCTCGACGAAGCAGAAACCACGAAAACGGCCGGTATCCCGGTCGTTAATCATGGCGACTGATTCAACCTCACCATATTCCGAAAACAGGTCACGAACATCTTCTTCTGTGGCCGAGAACGACAAATTCCCTACGTAAACTTTCTTTGCCAAGGTGATACTCTCTCCAAATTAAGGTCCAGTCTGAAACACAACCAATGGCTGCGCAAACCTGGGTAAAAAATAACCAACGAACGAGTTAAGGATAACGATATTTTTTTGATTTGTCCACTAAATCATCAAATGATGCTAAAATCCTGTTCGCTTCCGTTGCAAATTTTGGGTTGGAAGCGTGACAAGGGTCAAAAAAGACCAAATTGTCTGCATTATAGAGTATGTCTATGGCTTATTGTCACCTGGAATGTCTATTCCGACCGGAGCAGGAAACACGTAGTCCGGTGGTTTTTGTTCACGGGTTCCCCGATTCACCGGAGATGTGGCGGGCGTATACGGCCCCGGCAGAACGGGAACGGCCGTGGTTGGCCGGCCGGGCTATTTACACCTTTGCCTTCCCCAATCGCCAAACACGCCCGGAGCCGATCCCATCCTGGCGTGACGTGCGCCGGGGCGTGCTGGACGATGAACTGGCCGCCGCCTTTACCGAGGTGATCACCAGCAGCCCGACGGGACAAATCATTCCCATTGTCCATGATCTGGGAGCGACGGCCACCTGGCGTTATGCGCGCCGCCGCCGCGGACAGGTGGCGTTTGAGAAGCTGGTCAGCTTTTCGGTGGGCGCGTGGCTGCGTTATGATCTGGCGGAGCATGGGCTGCGGGCGTTCACCTGGTTGTATCAGGTAATTTATATTGCGCCGTATACGACACGGTTACGGCCGTTGCAAAATCTGCTGGCGTTCCTCCTGACCCGCGCCGCCGGCTATCAGTCCGACAGCGCCGCCGAGGTGTGGCGCGACACGTACCATTATTGGGAAGGCTGGCTGTGGCCGCTGCGCCTGCCGTTTTATCTGTTAGGCGCGGGCTGGGAACGGCCGTTTCTCAATTTCCCCTTCCCCGTTTTGTTCATGCGCAGCCAGATAGACCGCATTGCCACCACTGAAGCCTTCGAGGTGGAATTGCAGCGCCGCCCCGACTGCCGCTGCATCGTCCTGCCGGATGTCACCCATTGGTTCCCGGAACAGCGGCCGGAGTTGGTCCTGCCAGAGTTACGCGCTTTTTTGCATGATGAGTGAAGAATTCCCCACGCCGCCCCTTAACCATGTGCGCCGCCAGGACCGGGCGGTGAGCGATGAAACCTGGCTGCGCGCCCTGCTGCACCGCGCCCCCATAGGCTACCTGGCGACACAGCACGACGGCCAGCCCTTCATCAACAGCAATCTGTTTGTCTATGACGAGGCCGCCCATGTGGTGTACATGCACACCGCCAAAACCGGGCGCACGCCAACCAACGTGGCCGATAACGGCCGTTTCTGTTTCACCGTCACGGAGATGGGGCGGCTGCTGCCGGCCGCGGTGGCTCTGGAATTTAGCGTGGAATATGCCAGCGTGGTGCTGTTTGGCACGGCCGTTCTCGTCAGCGACGAAGCCGAGGCGACTTATGGGCTGCAGCGGCTGCTGGACAAATACGCGCCGCACCTGACGCCGGGTCAGGATTATCGCCCGCCGGTGGCCGAGGAGTTGAAGCGCACGGCCGTTTTCCGCCTGAACATCGAAAGCTGGAGCGGCAAAAAGAAAGAGGTCGCCGCCGATTTTCCGGGGGCATATGCGTATGAATCGGCGACTGGCAAAATGGGATGACGCCAGATTCTTCGCCTCCGGCCATCCCGCCCTTTCAACTGCGCCAATGCGCCAATGATGCCTGCCGTTTCCGTTTTCCGCTAACAGATAAACGCGTAACCGGTGAACGCTGTCCCGCTTGCGGCGCGGCTGCCAGGTTGGTCGCCATCTATACCAGCGCGGCGCCACCGTCGGCTGCGCCGGTTCAACGTCATGTCGAGGCGCTGCTGGACAACATTCGCAGCATCTATAACGTCGGCTCCATGCTGCGCACGGCCGATGGGGCCGGGCTGCGCCACTTGCACCTGGGTGGCATCACCCCGCCGCCGGACCATCCCAAAGTGACCAAGACAGCGTTGGGCGCGGAACAGGCGGTGGGTTGGACGCGCTGGAATAATGGGTTGGAAACGGCCGTTGCCCTGCAGCAGCGTGGTTATTTGTTATGGGCGTTAGAAGGCGCGCCAGACGCCGCACCGCTGTGGGCAGCAGTTGTGCCGCCGCAAACCCCCATCCTGCTCATCGTCGGCAACGAAATTGCTGGCGTAGACCCCGAAATTTTGGTCCTTTGCGATAAGGTTCTCTACATCCCCATGCACGGCGTTAAACATTCGCTCAACGTTGCCTCCGCCTTTGCCATCGCCGCCTACCACCTGACGCATAGTGTTGGTTTGGGTTGGCTGGTTGGTTAAACACCGTATTCGGTAATCCGTAATCCGTATTCCGTAGTGGCGCGACCTCTGGCAAATGCTAACGGAAAACGGCATACGGACTTCGGTTTACGGCTACTAGCTAACCACCCGCAACACCTGGAGAACAACCCTATGATCAACGACTTTATCACCTGGATCGGCGAACGGCCGCATGAGCGATTTCGGACAGTGTGGACGGCCGTTTCCTCGGCCGGTCTGGTGGCTGTCAGTTTATGGCCGGAGCGAGAGCGCATCGAAGCGGAAGTGGTGCGGCTGACCGGGCGCGCGCCGCTGTATGATGTGGCCCAGACAACGGCCGTTTTGGACCAGTTAGACGAATATTGGCACGGCCGTCGGCAAACCTTCAACGTGCCCATCAACTGGGCGGTCATGACGCCATTCCAGCAAACCGCCCTGCGCGCCGTGGCGGCCATCCCCTACGGCCAATATCTAACCTACGCCGATGTGGCCGGGCGTATCGGCCAACCCCAGGCGGTGCGCGCCGTCGGCCGGGCCAACGCCACCAACCCTATGCCGGTGATTATTCCCTGCCATCGCGTGCTAGGCAGCGACGGCCGTTTGCACGGCTACGGCGGTCCCGGTGGGCTGGAAACCAAAGCGTGGCTGCTGCGGCTGGAAGGCGCGTGGCTGCTCTAGGAACAGCGTTCAGTGTTCGGTATTCAGTGCGTGGTTATCAGAAGCCGCGCTTACTGAAAACTGGTCACTGAATACTGAACACGATTTCGTGGCGTGGCCGGCTCTCGCTGCTGTCGCGCCAGGGTGATGAGCGTCCCGCCTGTTTCGGCCGGCGATGCCGGTAAGCGCTGGTAAAATGCCCGGTGATCAGGCCGGGTCCTGCCCTGGGCGTCTGTTA
The DNA here is from genome assembly GCA_016716065.1 of Candidatus Leptovillus gracilis. Taxonomy (NCBI): domain Bacteria; kingdom Bacillati; phylum Chloroflexota; class Ardenticatenia; order Promineifilales (SeqCode); family Promineifilaceae (SeqCode); genus Candidatus Leptovillus; species Candidatus Leptovillus gracilis. The sequence goes on from JADJXA010000005.1 coordinate 311,775, forward strand.
ACGACAGACGCCAGGGGGCTTTGGTCTGGATGGTGTCGTGCAGCTCGATTTGGGTGTGCTGCGGGCCAAATTCCCAGATTTCCAGGTGTGACGGCCGTTCAAACCCCGCCGCCAACAGTGGCAGAATCGCGCCGGGCCGTCCACGGGCTGCCTGCTGGCTTTCCCGATAATCCAGCAAAAGCACGTCGGGTCCAAATCCGGCTACCTCATAAGCCACAAAATCAACCTGCCGATCCAGAAACCGCAAGACGTGGGGCGAAGGGATGTGCAGTCCGGCTGCGCCAGAGAAGATGAGCCTTGTCATTGCTACCTCCATGTCGGAAAAAGTCAGGACGCCCGAATAAGGGAAGTTTGGCGCTTTTTGTTCTTCCAACTTGTATTACCAGACAAGTTTAGCACATGTGTTCTATTATTTCAACCAGCAAAACAAGCGCCTGGCCGCTGAAATGAAGCGCACCCAATGAAATACGCCCATAATCGGGAAGGCAACCCGTCTGGCGCTCTGCTATAATTCGTGGCGGTTCTCTGAGTTGATAACCATTATTGGTTGTGAATGAATTCTTTATCCCCTGGCAGCAGGCTGCCCAAGAGCAGACGCATGATGCACAACGCAACGGCCGTCACCCATTGGCTGGCTGAACGGCTCCATGACCTGACGCTGTGGCCCATCAACCTGGTGCGTGATATGCCCATCCGGTTGAGCCGACTGCTGCAAACCGTGTGGGGCGGCGCACGGGGGCTGGTTTTTCTGCTGCCAGAGTGGCGGCAGGCCTGGCGCATGGGACAAACGGCCGTCTGGCGTCGGCAAAAAATGGGCCAGGTGGCCGGTGGCCTGCACTGCCTGGTCGCCCACACGTTCGATCTGCTGGGCGGGCCGGAAATCGCCCAGTTTTTCATGCACCTATTCACCCCCACCACACCATTGACCGGCGCGGAAATTGGCCTGATTGCCGGCGTATTGGGGCCGGAGGCGCTGCGTTTTAGCGACGTGCGCGTGGCCGAAGGCGGTTTGTTGGACCTGGTATTTAAACACAATGGCAGCCTGGCCTTCGCCACCTGGCGCACCATCAATCTGCCGCGACACGGCCGTCATAGGCGGGCCAATTTGCCTCTTGTGGTGCATGAGTTGACGCACGTTTACCAGTATGAGCGCGTGGGCACGCGCTACCTGGGCGAAGCCATTTATGCGCTTATCAAGACGCGGCGAGATTGTTACAATTACGGTGGAGTTGCCGGGTTAGACAGCGCCTGTGCCGCCGGTAGGCAATTTTGCCATTTCAACCGGGAGCAGCAAGCGCAAATCACCCAAGATTATTTCGATTTACGCGCAAAAGGTTCTGATGTGACTGCTTATGAACCGTTTATGGTCCAGGTACGCGCCGGTAAACTGTAGTTGGCGTTGTTCTTTCTTGGCGCTGTTGCTGACGGCCGTGCTGTTGGCCGCCTGTCGTGTGCCGGTAGAAATTGAACCGGAAACAGTGACGCCCGTGCCGCGCCCGGAAATTGCCACCGAACCGGCAACGGCCGTCATCCAACCAGAAGCCACTTATACCGGCAGCAAAGACCTGGTGGTCTGCCTGCCGCGTGAGCCAGAAACGCTGTACCGTTACGGCCGTGCCGCCCGCGTTGAAAAATCGGTGCTGCATGGCATCTACGAAAACGATTACACCCATCTTTCCTTCGCCCATCAGCCGCAGGGGTTGGTAAAACTGCCCAACCTGGCCGACGGCGACGCCATCCGGCAGCAGGTGACGGTGAAAGCAGGCGACAGGGTGGTAGACGCCGATGGCGCGGTGATTGTGCTGGCGATGGGCGCGCGGGTGCGGCTGGCGGATGGGGAAACGGCCGTGTTCGCCGGCGCGCCGCTGGTGATGGCCCAATTGACGGCCGATTTCAGCCTGAAAGCGCGCGTGTGGGCCGATGGCGTGCCGGTCACGGCCGCCGATTCTGTCTACAGCTTCGAGCTGGCGGCCCATCCCATCACCCCCGCGCCGAAAAACAAGATTGAACGCACCGCCAGCTATACGGCCGTAGACGAGACCAGCGTCCGCTGGGTCGGGCTGCCCGGCTTCGACGACGCCACCTACTTCACCAACTTCTGGGGGCCGCTGCCGCGCCACGCCTGGCAGCAATACACCCCTGCCGAACTGCTAACGGCCGATGTTGCCCACCGCTTCCCCTTGGGTGATGGGCCATTTCAGGTGGTAGACTGGATACAAGGCCAATACCTGCGCCTGGAACCCAACCCGTTTTATTACCGCGCCGTCGAGGGACTGCCCCATCTGGACAGCGTGACCTTCCGCTTTTTGCCAGACGCCGACCGGCGTCTGGCCGAAGCCCTGACCGGGGCCTGCGATATTGTCACCCAAGAAGGCGTGAACCTGAGCCAGGCTTCGTTGTTTCTGGAAGCCGAGTCCGGAGGGCTGCTAACGCCGGTCTTCCAAATTGGCACGGTGTATGAAGCCATTACCCTGGGCATTCATTCCTGGGGTAATTATGGCGACGGTTTGGGGCGACCCGACTGGTTTGAAGATGCGCGGGTGCGGCAGGGATTGGCCCTGTGTCTGAACCGGCAGGCGATGGTGGACGAGTTGTTTTACGGCCGTTCCGAAGTGATGCACAGCCAGATTCCCTCCCTCCACCCGCTCTACAGCGCCGAAATCGCCCGCTGGCCCTACGATCCGGCCACCGGCGCCGCCCTGCTAGACGCCGCCGGCTACCGTGACGCCAATGAGGATGGCCTACGCGAAGACCCACAAACAGGCCAACCCTTTCGCATCACCTATACCACCACCACCGAATTTGCCATCAACCAATCCCTGGCCGCCATGATTCAGGCCGATTGGCGCGCCTGCGGCGTGGACGCTGAGATCAGCTTTGTGCCGGTGGGCAGTTGGTACGCCGCCGGCGAAGAAAGCCCATTATTTGGCCGCCGGTTCGACGCCGGGCAGATTGCCTGGCCAGTGGGCGAGCCGACCATGTGCCACCTGTTTGCGTCGTGGGAGATTACCGGGCCAGACGGCCGTATCAATCCTCAAACCGGCGCGCCTTATGGCAGTTGGGATGCGCTCAACAACACCGGCTGGTGGCTGCCCCAGTTCGACGATGCCTGCCGCAAAACACGCGCGCTGCTGCCGGGAATGCCCGGCTACGAAGAAAATTTTCAGGAGACGCAGCGCCTTCTGGCCGAAAATTTGCCCATGATCCCCCTGTTCATGCGGCTAAAACTGGCCGTCATCCGGCCTGGCGTGCGCAACTTCAACCTTGACCCCACCCAGGACTCTGAATTATGGAACTTGTTTGCGCTGGATTTGGGCAACAGCCGGGAAAATTGACCGAACAGGTGAAAATCTTATAATAGCCTGTAGATTCGTGTCGTTAAGGCATTTTCGGAATAATAGATAAGCCTTCAATGCGAAAATGCCTCAAGCGAATTCCGAAATATATCGAATTTTCACTCGATTATTTCTCGGAATTCGCCTAACAGCCTGATGGATAGATTGTGGTTGTTACAGGTGTCCAGAGAAATCTTCGCGCAATTTGTAGAACGATTTTCCCAATCGTTCACTGGGCGATTGGGAAAATCGCCCTACAACCGCCGGAAAAGAGTTTTCTGGATAGCCATCTATTCCGCGACACAACAAACTGGTTTGTAGTAGAGTTATAAGCTATGGCAGACGTCAAAAAAGTATTGGTAGTAGATGACCATTTTGAAATGTTGGAACTGCTGCGCTCGCTGCTGGAGCTGTCTGGCGAAGCATGCGAGGTATTGGCCGTGCCCTCGGCCGAAGAAGGGCTGCTGGAACTGCGCCGGACGCCGTTCGACCTGGTGATCACCGATGTGCGGCTGCCAGGTATGAGCGGTTTTGATCTGGTGCGGCGCATTCAAAAATTAAACCGCGACATACCGGTCATCATGATCACCGCCTATTCTTCTTCTGAAGGGCAGAAGGAGGCGCACAGCCTGGGTGTGCTGCGTTATTTTTCCAAACCATTGGATACCGACGCCGTCTTGTTGGCGGTACACCTGGCGCTGTATGGCGAGCCGGTGACGCCGCCGCCAACTGCTGCCAGAGCAAACGAGCGGCCTGGGCGAACGGCCGTCTCGGACAGCGTGAGCAAACGGCTGCAAACCTTACGCGCCGACACCGGGGCCACCGGTTTGCTGCTGGCGACCACTGACGGCCGTATTGTCTTTGAGTCGGCGACCAACCGGCGGCTGGATTTTGACAAACTGGCGCTGGCTCTGGGGCAGACCATCAAACAAAGTTTTGCCCTCAGCCAACATCTGGATGGCGAAATGCCCCACACCATTCAATATTACGCCGGGGAAACCATAGAGTTATATTGCGCCAACGTCGGCCTGGAGTATTTTCTGGCAATTTTCTTCGATGTGCAGTTACGGCGTGGGCGCATTGGCACGATTTGGGTCTTTACGCAGCGGGCTATCAAAGACCTGGTAGATTTATTGGCATCCGGGGGCGCAGCGCCGGCCGCTTCTGCTGCTGCCGCCGCTGTCGCCTTGACTGCTGCTCCGCCAACCGTCAAACCCACCCAACCGACCAAAACAGCGCCGCCACCCAAGAAACAGGAACCCCCACCCGCCCTGGTGCAAAACGACGAGATCGTGGCGATGATGCAGGCGATGTTAGACGCCCAGGCCGACGCGGAACAGGATACGGCCGTCAATACCCAACACCTGATCTTGGACACCTCCGAACTGGAAAACCTCTTCGGCGAAGACCCCCCCGCAGACCACGAGGCTGCTGACCTGGACGCCTTCTGGGATGATATGTTCAACGGTCAATAACGACTCGCGCTGAAACAGTTTTTTGCGTCCAATGAGCCGCTACGCGGGCTTCCGCGCAAACACCTGGTCATAATCCACCTGCCAGGGCAAGGTTTCAATTTCCGTCAAACCCATATCAGCCAGCAGCGCCTCGAATTGGTCCACGTCCCGGTAACGGCCGACGAAGGTTTGCGCTTCCCAGCCGCGCCGCCGTGTCACCAACAGGCTGCCGCCAGGCTGCAAAACGCGCGTCATCTCATGCAGGGCAGCCGTGTCGGAGGGGAAAAATTCCAGCGCTTCCAGGCAGGTGACGCCGTGGAAGGTGTTGTCGGCAAAGGGCAGCGGCACGGCCGTTGCCCCGACCAATCCGGCGCGACGGCCGTAAGGCCGCAGTTTGTCGTTGGCAATGGCTAACATCTTGCGTGAAGGCTCCAGGGAGATGATACGGCCGTGAAACGTCGGCTCCTCCAGCAAGAAATAGGACACACGCCCCGTCCCGGCGGCTACGTCTAGCAGCATGGGGGCGGGATGATGGGGCAGGTGGTGGAGATACGGCCGTACCACAAACAACCGTTCCGCGTCGGCCTCAAACTGCTTGATGCCGTCGTATTTATCGGCTGTCAGGTCATACATCCATACCACCGCTCGCCGTCCCAGGTAAACCCCCTCGGTAATGACGACCAGCCAATAAGCCAGCGCCCCCAGCGCCGCCAATAAAACCAGACCGAAAAGCATCCAAAGTAATGTCATGAGTCAGGATAAAGGGTTGCGGGCGGTTGATATAAATAGTTTACGACCTACTGTAGCAACATGCCACCCTGGAAAACGACCAGGGCCATCAGCCAGGCCAATACCAGTTGGCCGATGACGCTGCGCCACATCCACTTGGCGCCCAATTCCTGCCGCTCGGCGGCGACAGCGACCATGCAGGGCGTATAGATCAGCACGAAGACCATGAAGGCCAACCCGGCCAGGGCGCCGTGCCCGCCGCTGGAGGCGTTGAAACCGTCGTAGACTGCCTGGCGCAGGCCGCCGGACAGATCCTCTTCCGCGCCATCGCTCAGGTCTATGCCGACGATGAGAGGGATGGCTTTGATGGTGTCCAGCACGGCCGTTCCCAGGCTGCCAACAATCTCGCCCACGTCTTGCAGGAAGGTGGTGGGTTCGGCTGCTTCGTCCACACTCTGCACGCCATACACCTGGGCAAAGGTGCTGATCACCACTTCCTTGGCCACAAAGCCGGTGAGCAGCGCGCCGCTGGCTTCCCAGGTGCCAAAGCCCAACGGCGCCAGCGCCGGGCTGAGAACGCCGGCCGCGCGGGCAAACAAGCTTTGCTCCAGGTCGGCGTCGGCGAAGGAACCGGCGTCGGCGCCCACGGGAATCGCCATCAACAGCCAGAGGATGACGCTGGTAACCAGAATGAGCGACCAGGCATTTTGAATGAAGGAGCGGGTGCGTTCCCAGGTGTGCGACCAGACGGTGCGCCAGTTGGGACGGCGGTAAGGCGGCAGTTCCATCAGCAGAGCGGTTTGTTCTTTGTCTTCAAAAAGTGTTTTGCGCAGGATAAGAACGAGGAGAACGGCCGTTACAATGCCCAATACATACATGCCAAAAACCACCGCCCCGGCATACTGGGCAAAAAACACTGTTGAAAACAGCACGTATACCGGCAGCCGCGCGCCACAGCTCATAAACGGGACCAACAGACCGGTCAGGATGCGGTCCTTTTCGTTTTCCAGGGTGCGCGTGGCGTAAATGGCCGGCACGGTGCAGCCAAAACCGACCATCATCGGCAAAAAGCTCTTGCCTTGTAGGCCGATGCGGTTCATCAGCCCGTCCATCACGAAGGCGGCGCGGGCCATGTAGCCGCTGTCTTCCAGCACTGCCAGGGAGACGTAGAGGAACATCAGCACCGGCACAAAGACCAGCACGCCGCCTACCCCGGCGATCACGCCATCCACTACCAACCCTTCTAGCCAGGTCTCGCTGAGGCTGAGACTGCCCAACAAGGCCAACGCCCAGCGCGTGATGGGGCCGCCGATGACGCCATCTACCCAATCGAGCAGTGGGGCAGAGACGACGGCCGTTAACTTAAATACCACCCACATCACTGCCAGAAAAATGGGCACGCCGGTGACGCGGTGGGTGACAACGCGGTCAATCTTGTCCGTGAGTGAAAGTTCTTCGGGCGGTTTTTGCATCACGCGGCCCACCAGTTCGTGGATGAAGGTGTAGCGGCGGTCGGCGATGAGTACGTCTATCTCTTCGCCGTAATCGGCGGCCAGCCGGGCGTAAGCAAGCTGCGCTTTGGTCAGCAGCGCCGGACCCCCTTCGATGGTCAGCAGGCTGGTTTGTATATCGCGGTCTTGTTCCAGCAGTTTAATCGCCAGCCAGCGGGCCGGATACTGCTGCTGGATGGCGGGGTAGGCGGCCACATCGGCCTCGATGGCGCGGATGGCCGGTTCCAGTTTACGGCCGTAATCTACCACGGCGGTAACGGCAGTTGCTTCAAATGGTGGCATGGTTGTTTTCCTCGGCAGCGCGGGCGATCAAAGCCCGCAGTTCATCCAGACCTTCACCCTGGCTGGCGCTGGCGCGCATCACCGGCGCGCCCAGTTCACGGCTCAACCGCGCCGTATCTATGACGATGCCACGTTCGGCGGCCCGGTCTGTCATGTTCAGGACGATAATGACCGGCGCGCCCAGTTCCAAAATTTGCACCGTCAGATACAGATTGCGTTCCAGGTTGGTCGCGTCCACGACAGCGACGACAAGAGACGGCCGTGCCTGCAAAATAAAGTCGCGGGCGATCACCTCCTCCGGCGAGTAGGCCGTCAGGCTGTACGCGCCCGGCAAATCTACCACCGTCACCGTCAGGTCGCCTATCTGGAAGCTGCCTTCTTTCTTCGCCACCGTCTTGCCCGGCCAGTTGCCGACATGCTGATTAGAGCCGGTAAGCGCGTTGAAAATTGTGCTCTTGCCGGCATTTGGGTTCCCGGCCAGAGCGATGAGCAATTGTTTCATAATCCTTTGTCGGTACTTTCGCTGTAGATTTCCCAGATGCGTAAAGCTGCCTGAACTATGCGAGAAACGAAAATCTTTGTGGGGGCTTCAATCCGAAATCCGAAATCCGAAATCCACAATCACACCGGGGCCACCAGCAGTTTGTGGGCCATGCCGCGCCCCATGGCGATGCGCGAACCGCGCACAGAGATGAGCAGCGGGCCGCCAGCGTCTTGCACCACTTCCAGTTCCACGCCGCGCGTGATGCCCAGTTCCGCCAGCCGATGGGTGAGTTGATGACCGGCGTGAATTTCGACCAAACGCAGTTTGTGGTTGGCGGCAGCCAACGACAAGGGCACAGTAGTCGAATGGGGATGGGGGGTGATGGCCGGGTGAAACAGGTCAGTTAGATGGGTCATGGACAGGCTCCGTAAAAATATGGGCGGCAATTTCTTGCCCCAGGGCGTGGGTTTCGCGGCCGATTTTGATCATCAACGGGCCGTTAAATGGGGCGATTTCTTCAAACTCGATGGTCTGGCCGGGTACAATGCCACGTCCGGCCAGGTAATCCAGCAGCAGCAAACTTTCGGGGTATATGCGGCTGATGGCGCGTTGGTCGCCGGGCTGCAAATCGCTCAGCGGGCTGTCGCTGCTGGCAGCGACATCGCCAGCGGCGTTGGGGATGGGGTTGCCATGGGGGCAGGTTTGCGGATGATTGAGAAAGGTGGACAGGGCTTCGGTAACGGCCGTATCCGTGGCATGTTCCAACCGGCAGGCATAATCATGCACCTTTTCCCAGGGCAGGTTCAGGTGGTCTACCAGGAAACATTCCCACAACCGATGCCGCCGGATAACCCGCTGGGCGCGGCGACGGCCGTCTTCGGTCAGCGCCACGCCTTTGTAGGGCGTGTGGTCCAGCAGCCCCTTCTGGCCCAGGCGATGGACCATCTCTGTCGCCGAGACGGTGGAGACGCCCAACCGCTCGGCCAACGCCGAAATAGGCGCCAGTTCACCCGCCACAGCCAACTCGCTGGCCGTTTTTAAATACATTTCCACGCTTTCGTTAAAGGATTCGTGTTTCATCTGCCCGTGTGTTCGTTCGACAGACCTGACAGGTCTGTGATTATAAGGTTTGCCTTAAACCTTAGTTTTAAGGACAGCCTTATCTTACGACACAGGCCAACCTGCGGCAATGACATTTGTCAGACGAGCGGTGGACAATTGTCATTAAGGACTGGATCAATTGAAAGTTAACCAGGGTTCATCTAAGGATTCAATGCAGAGGCGCAGAGAATGGTTGGGTTCTGGCTTGTTGAGCCGAAGCGTTGCTGGGGTGATTGTTTTGGCCCCATGAACTCATGGGCCATGGGCCATAGGGCATGGCAATGGGCGATAAGGAAAAAACGGGTAACGGCCGTTAGACGGCCGTTACCCTTCTGTCCGCCGCCATGTCTATGGGGCAGGTGAACGTTTCAGGCCAAAGAGCCGCAGCAGTTTATCCCGCCCTGCCTGAATCTGTAACTTGCGCGCCTGCCAGGTTCCCACAATGCCAAACGGCACAAACATCACCAGCAGCACATAAATCAAACCCAGCAAGAAGCTGGAATTTTCGCCAAACCAGCGGTCCAGGTAAAACTGCAACAGCCGAAAAACCATCGCCCCCACCAACGCCCCGCTTAACGTGCCAATGCCGCCGATGAGAATAACCAGCAGGGCAGCCACCGTCCACCCCAAGCTGGCCACCGATGGGCTGACGATGGGTTGGTGGATGGTGTGGAAGAAGCCGGCAAAAGCGGCCGTGATCGAAGAAACAGTCAGCGCCATCAGCTTAAAATAGAAGGTGTTGTACCCCAACATCAACGCCCGGCCTTCGTTTTCGCGGGTAGCAATGCACACTCGACCGGTGGGGGAATCTACAAAGCGCCGATAGACCAGGTAAACAAACAGAGTGAATACCAACACAATGAGGTATAGGTTAAAACGCTCATTGGATGTGTTCAGCCAGGCGGGGACAATGACGCCCTGCAAGCCCACGTCGGCCCCGGTGTAGGCGACCATCTCGTTGGACTTGACCACAATTTCAAACACCGAGGCAAAGCCCAGCGTTACCAGGGCAAAGGTGATGCCCTTGACGCGCGGCAGCACCAGACCAAACAACAGCGCCTGCACAATCCCGGCGATAAAGACAGCCAGAATGGTCTGGCCGATGTCCCATTGGAAATTTTTGAAGGCGATGCCGGTAAGATACGCGCCGACAGCAAAGAACATGGCGTGTCCAAAAGAAAGCAGCCCGGTAATGCCCAGGATCAGGTCGTAGCTGATGGCGTAAATCGCCAGGATGAAGACCTCGATCATCAGCCCTTGCATGAATTTGGCGCTGCCGGTTTCATTGTTGATGACGCTGGCAGGTGGACGGCCGTCTAGCGCCGCCACAATAAAGGGGAATAACAGCATGGCCCCAAAAACAGCCAGCACGCCCCAGTTGTTCTTGAACCAGTATGCCAGGCCGGTTTGCCGGGCGTTTGTAGGTGAAATAGTTGATTGCATAGTACGTGTTCCGTATTCCGTGTTCCGTATTCCGTCTAAACGGATTACGGATTACGGCTTATGGCTCCTAATCCTCTCGTCCAAACAACCCCTGCGGCAGCAGCAGCAAAATGATCACCATCAGCAGCACCGTCGAGGCGGGGACCAGCGGCGGCGATGGCTTAAACGGTTCGGCCAGGAAGGGCAGATTGATGCCGATCTGGCCGTATTTGATGATGAACTGCTGCAGCAGGCCCACCAGCACCGCGCCGGCCGCCGCGCCCGGATAGCTCGTCAGGCCGCCAATGGCCAGGGCGATGAGCGCCAGCAGCAAAAATTGGCCGCCCATGGCGTTAGAGAGGCCCATGGAGGGGGCAGCCAGCACGCCGCCCAACGCCGCCAACGCCACACCCAGGGCAAAGACCATCGTGAAGACCTGGCGCACGTTGATGCCCAGCGCTTCGACCATCTGGCTGTCTTGCACGCCGGCGCGGATGATCATGCCCAGGCGGGTGCGCTGGAGCAGCAGCCACACGCCCACCAGCACGATGAGGCCCATGAGGATGATGAAGATTTCGTTGTAGGTGCGGATACGGCCGTTAAACAAAAATATCGTGGCGCAGTTATTAGCCAGCCGCTCGGCCAGGTCTGTGACGGCAGCGCCGCAGCCTTCGCCTGTACCGGCAAACAGCGCCGGTTTGGGCATAGAGAACTCTGGTCGCCCCCAAACCGCCCGCACGGCCTCGATGGTGATGAAGCTGATGCCCAGGGTGAGCATGATCTGGTAGATGGGGCGGTCGTATAACGGCCGTATCATCGTACTCTCTATCAGCCCTCCCACCGTCGCGCCGCTCAACGTGGCGACGACAATCGCCACAGCAAAGGTGGCAGTGGTGTTCAGGCCGTAGAGCCAGTTGGTTAGCACGTCGTTGGCGAAAAAGAAGGCCAGGCCCACAAGCAAGAATGTTCCGGCGATGATGAGGGGGGTTTTAGAGATGTAAGAGGAGGGAACGGCCGTTTCCTTCATCTGTCGCAGCCCCACAATCGCCGCCGCCAACAACGCCCCGCCCAGCAAAATACCCACCATCAGCAGCAGCGGCGGCAGCCCCTCGGCCACAGCCGGGGCCGGAATCTGTCGCCGCCCCTGATCCATCGCCAGCGAAAACGTAGATGGGCTTTCGGCAAATGCGCCAGCATTCCACTTCGCCAGCGGCCACTGCGACACAGTGACAAACAACAGCACCAATGCCAGCGCCAGAGCAACCCACGGCCAGATTTTGACGGCCGTTCCCGGCAACCGGCGGCGGCCCAACACCACTTCCAACAGCGGCATCGTCACCAGCCCGGCGGCGATCAGCGCCAGCGGCGTTACACCATCCACAAACGTATCCGGTCGCACATATACCGTCCAGCCAATATACGCCCCCAACATAAACATCTCGCCATGGGCCAGGTTCAATACATCCATCAGCCCCAAAATCAGCGAAAAGCCGGCGGCCACCAGGAATGTAATCGCCCCTACCGCCAACCCGCGCAGCACGGTGATCACCCAATCCCCCGTCTCCATACCCTGCGACGCCGACACAAACAAAAAAGCCAATGCCGCCAGCACAATCAAGCGCGTCCGATTTTTCTTCAACCTCTCAGCCATAGTTTGTATTCCGTGTTCCGTATTCCGTGTTCCGTGTTCCATAAACCATGTTCCCTGTTCTCCGATTAACGATTAACGGATTACGGATTATGGTTAACGGCTCACGGTTAACGGCTAACGCTCCTACGCTGCTCCCAAATAGCGATGGATCGTCTCTGTATCATTCACCAGGTCGGCCATCAAGCCCTGCTTCACCGACTGCCCTTCTTCAATAATGACATAACGCTCTGCCAGCTTGCTGGCAACGACGAAATTTTGCTCCACCAACAGCACTGTCGTATTGGCGGACAATTTCTGGATCGCCTCAATCATCTGTTCGATGATGACCGGGGCCAACCCTTCGCTCGGTTCGTCAATCAGCAGCAGTTTGTTGTCGGGAACCATCGCCCGCGCGACAGCCAACATTTGCTGCTGCCCGCCAGACAGATTCGTGCCCGGCAGTTTGATCAGCCGCTTCAAATCGGGAAACAGACCAAAAATCAGCTCTTCCTTACGCGCCAGGTCCCCCTTCTGCCGCTCGGCGATCTTCAAATTCTCGGCCACGCTCAAATCACGGAAGATGGCGCGGTGTTCCGGCACAAAGCCAATACCCATCGCCGCAATGTCAAAGCTGCGTCGCCCCTGAATTGGCTGGCCCTCAAACAAAATTTGGCCTTCACTGGGCGGCGTCAGGCCGATGACCGATTTGAGCGTGGTGGTTTTGCCCGCCCCGTTACGCCCCAACAGCACCGTAATGCTGCCCTGGGACACAGCCACGGACACCCCTTCCAAAATGTGGAACTGCCCGATGAAGGTATGGATATTTTGGACTTCGAGTAGATTTGTCATGGTTATAGTGTCCAGTGTTCAGTGTCCAGTGTTCAGCGTTTGTGTTCAGTCTTTGCACAACTGAATACTGAACACTGAATACTGCTTACTGATAAAGCGCGCCCAAATACGCCTTCTGCACCGTCTCGTTGGCCGAAATATCGGCCGGGGAGCCTTCGGCCAGGACTTCGCCGTAGTGCATCACAGTAATGGTGTCGGAGACGTTCATGACGACGTTCATATTGTGTTCGACGAGCATGATGGTTTTACGGCCGGCCGCCTGAATGTCGCGGATCAGGGCCATCAGTCCCGGCACTTGCTCGGAGGCCATGCCAGCCGTTGGTTCGTCCAACAGCAGCATTTCCGGGTCTGGAGCCAGAATCATGCCCAGTTCCAGCTTCCGCTGGTCGCCATGGGGTAGGGTGCGCGCCGGCGTCAGGGCGCGTTCGCTCAGGCCAACCTGCCCCAGCACTTCCCAGGCGCGCTCTTCATACTGCTGAAAGGCGCGGTGCGAACGGAACAGCTTGAAATTATCGTGACCCAACGATTGGCAGGCCAGACGAATATTTTCCAGCACTGTCAGGTTAGGAAAGATGTTGGTGATCTGGAACGAACGGCCGATTCCCTTATGAATAGTCTGATGCACCGGCAGCCGGGTAATGTCTTCGCCTTTGAAAAAAACCTGACCGGCCGTCGGCTTCAGGTTGCCGCTGAGCAGGTTAAAAAACGTCGTTTTGCCCGCCCCATTCGGCCCAATCACCGAATGAAACGAACCTGTTTTCACCTGCATACTCACGTCGGCCACGGCCACCAACGCGCCAAATTCGCGGCGCAGGTTGCGCGTTTCCAGAATGATGTCGTTAGCCATAATTGCTCCGCGTTCCGTGTTCCGTAATCCGTGAGCCGATTGTTACAGTTCACGGATTACGGTTCATGGATTAGGGTTTACGTTTTACTCGCCGCTCAGGCTGCCGATGGGCAGGTCGCCGCAGCGATCTTGCAGTGCTTCCGGCAGCAGGCAGGGCACGTCGGGACGATTGGTTTCCACCAGGTCAAAGAAGCGGAATTCCGGGTCGTCCACGTTGGTCAGGGTAACGATGTACATGTCCTGGATAGCCACGTGGTCTTCCGGGCGGATATAGATCAGGCCCTTTGGCCCGGCAAACTCCAACCCTTCCATCGCTGCGATGAGGACGTCAGCGCGGACATCGCCGCCAGTGGCGCGCAGAACGTTGGCGATGAGCAGCGCCGCGTTCATGGCGTCGGCGTCAAACAGATCCGGCGGTACGCTGTAAAGTTCCGTGGTTTTGGCGACCAACCAGTCGTTGATTTCGTTGTCGGGCGCGGTGTAATGATACAGGATGCCGCTGGTATTGCCGATGGCGTTGGCGAAGAAGACGGGCATGACCACGTTGTCTACGAAGCCGGAAGCCATTGCCATTTCATCTATCACACCCAGTTCGGAAGCGGCCTGCATCATCGGCACAAAGCCGCCGCCGGCCCAGGTGACCAGGAAGGCTTCAGCGCCGGAGTTGAGGATTTGCTCCATGTAGGGGGTGAACTCGGTGGTGTCGGCCGGGGCAAAGATGTCGTCGGCGACAAATTCACCGCCAAACAGGGTGCAGGCGTCGCGGAAGGCCGCCGCGCCGCCGTAGCCGAAGGAGTAGTCGGGGGCGATCTGCACGAAGGTGCTGTATTGGTCTACCAGATATTCGCAGATGTTGACGGCGTCCTGGTAGTTGTTGCGGCTGGTGCGGAAGGTGTATTCGTTGAAGGCGACGCCGGTGATGTCGTTGGCGGCAGCCGGGGCAACGATTAAGGGAATCTGGTTTTCGCGGGCCAGTTCTTGCAAGGTGGCCGTCGCGCCGGAGCTAACCGTGCCCACCAGGATGTCTACGCCTTCGACCTCGATGAGTTCACGGGCGACGGTGGCGGTGTTTTCAGGATTGCTCTGGTCATCGCGCACATACACTTCGATGGGGCAGTCGTCCAGTTGGAAGTTCCATTGGTTGGCTGAGACAACTTCGGCCGCTGTGCCGCTGGCGTATTCCAGGCCCAGCGGGAAGCTGCGCATAATGTGCGCGCCGTAAATAGCCAGTGCGCCGGAAGTGTCGGTGATGAGGCCGATTTTGACCGGTTCGGTACAAACGGCCGTACCCACCTCTTCCACCTCGGCCGGCGCTTCCGTCTCGGATATATCGCCTAACGCGCCAATCGGCAAACTGCCGCAGCGGTCTTGCAGCGCTTCTGGCAGCAGGCAGGGCACATTGGGCCGGTTGGTCTCTACCAGGTCAAAGAACTTGAATTCTGGATCATCTACATTGGTCAGGGTGACAATGTACATGTCCTGAATGGCAACGTGGTCTTCGGGGCGGATATAAATCGAACCTTTTGGCCCGGAAAATTCCATGCCCTCCATCGCCCCAATCAGGGCCGGGGCGCTGGCGTCGCCGTTGGTGGCCTTCACTGCTTCTACCAACAAGATGGCTGCGTTCATGGCGTCGGCGTCGAACAGGTCCGGCGGCACGCCAAAGCGGGCTTTGGTCTGTTCCACCAGCCAATCGTTCACGTCATTGTCGGGCGCGGTGTAATGATACAGGATGCCGCTGGTATTGCCGATGGCGTTGGCGAAGAAGACGGGCATGACCACGTTGTCTACGAAGCCGGAAGCCATCGCCATTTCATCTATCACACCCAGTTCGGAAGCGGCCTGCATCATCGGCACAAAGCCGCCGGCCCAGGTGACCAGGAAGGCTTCAGCGCCGGAGTTGAGGATTTGTTCCATGTAGGGGTGAACTCGGTGGTGTCGGCAGGGGTGAAGATGTCGTCGGCGACGAATTCACCGCCGAACAGGGTGCAGGCGTCGCGGAAGGCCGCCGCGCCGCCGTAGCCGAAGGAGTAGTCGGGGGCGATCTGCACGAAGGTGCTGTATTGGTCTACCAGATATTCGCAGATGTTGACGGCGTCCTGGTAATTGTTGCGGCTGGTGCGGAAGGTGTATTCGTTGAAAGCCACGCCGGTGATGTCGTTGGCGGCAGCCGGGGCTACGATCAACGGAATCTGGTTTTCGCGGGCCAGCTCTTGCAGGGTGGCGGTCGCGCCGGAGCTAACCGTGCCGACCAGGATGTCTACGCCTTCGACCTCGATGAGTTCGCGAGCGACGGTGGCCGTGATGTCTGGCGTACTCTGGTCGTCACGAATGAAGACCTGGAATTCGCAGCCGTCCAGCGTGTAGCTGGTGTACGCGCCGTTGTCGGTCGCTTCGCTGCCGGTGGCGTATTCCATGCCCAGCGGGAAGCCGCGCATGACATGCGCGCCGTAGATAGCGAGCGAGCCAGTCTGATCGGTGATAAGGCCAACTTTGACCGGTTCGGCGCAAGTCAGGCCAGCCATTTCCTCGGCCGGCTCTTCGGCGACTTCTTCCGACGGTTCTTCGACGGGGGCAGCCGTCGGTTCTTCAACGACTTCTCCGGCCGGAGCTTCAGTGGCTTCGGGGGCTGTTTCGGTCGTCTCACCACCGCCGCAAGCGGCCAGGGCCAACATCAACACGATTAACAGGGATAACAGGGTAAACAGCAAATTACGACGTTTTAACATGTGTCTTTCCTCCAAAGAATTTTTGATTTGGGATTTCGGATTGTGAATTGTTCATTACCAACATCATGCCATAAGTTCCTCCATACTCTCGCTCGTTTCCAGGTCTCTCACGTAGACCAGGGCTTCCCCCTCACAGACAACCGTACCGGCCTGATTGGTGCAGGCCGTACGCAGGTTGACCAGATCTTTTTCGGGGCGCAGGCGGGTGATGGTGACAACGGCCGTTACCACCTCCCCCACGTCTGCCACCGCCGGATAGCTTAATTGCTGCTTCAGCCAGTTCGTGCCGCGCCCCGGCAGCCGCGTGCCGAGTAGATCAGAAATCATACCCGCAAGCAAGGGGCCAGGCACGGCCGTGGCCGCCACCCCACCAAATTGCAGCCCCGCATCGCCCGTCAACCGGCGATAAGCCGCCACATCGTCGGGCGAAAAGGTTCTCGTCGTGCTGGCCGATTGGCCGATGGTTAGTCCTTTCATACATCCTCGGAAGCGAGAGCTAGAGCTAGAGCTAGAGGGGAAAATCCTCTCGCTCTCGCTCTAGCTCTCGCTAACTACGTTGCGCTTCCGCCGCAGCTCTTCCACAAACGCGCGGAAGCCTTCCATCGCCTCGCCGTAGACAACTTCTTGCACGAACTGCTGGCGCTCGGCTTCCAGGCGGCGGGCGATGTCGTCGCGGTCGCAGTTGAGCAGGTGTTTGGTGCGGCGGATGCTGCCTTGCTTTTTGGCGGCGATGTCCAGGGCGATGGCTAACGCAGTTGCGCGCAGTTGGTCGGCGGGAACCAGGCGATTGGCAAGGCCCCAGGTTACGGCCGTTGCCGCATCAATCGTGGCATTGGCAAACAGCACTTCAGACGCCCGCTGCCGTCCAATCATCTGCGGCAGCAGCGCTGTCCAGCCACCATCCGGGCTGGGGCCAACAACGCTGTAATAAGGGGTGAAGCTGGCTTCCGGCGTCACCAGCACCACGTCGGCGGCCAATACCAGCCCGATGGAACCGCCGGTGACAATGCCTTGCACGGCCGTAATCACCGGTATCGGCAAATCTAACAGCGCCAGAATCGCGCGATTAAGCAAGCCAATAACGTCCAGGGTGTAATCGGCGATCATGTGTTCGTGTTCCACAAAGCCCAACGCATCGCCGCCGGTGGAGAAGGAACGGCCGTTGGCCTGGATGATGAGGGCGCGGGCAGAGGGGGTGTGGGCAACGGCCGTGATCTCATCCAGCAGTTCCTCCAAAAAAACAGGAACCAGGCTGTTATGCCGCTGCGTCCGATTCAACGTCAGAATCGCCACCGGGCCGGTTGTCTCGCGTAAAACTAAATCGTTCATAATTCGGATTTTCGATTTTGGATTTCGGAATACGGTACACGGATGACGGTTTCGCCGTCACACGTCAACAGCCCTTGTGGGTTGGCGATGGTCGTCGTCAGGCGAAGCTGTTCGTCCGGCAGCAGTTCGGTGATGGTCAGATTGATGGTCATCGCCTCGTCGGCGTAGGTGGGCGCGGGGAAGGTGAAGCGCTGCTCAAGCTGCACCGCGCCGGGAAAATGGCGGCTTAACACGCCGCAAATCAGGCCATACAGCAGCATCCCATGCGACACCGTGCGCCCAAAGCGCGTCTGCGCCGCAAACGCCGGGTCCACATGAATCGGGTTGTTATCCCCACTCAGCCGGGCAAATTCATCATACTCGCCCTGCAAAAAGGTGCGGGCACTCTTAAAACTTTGTCCAACAGCAAATTTCATGACTTGCTATCCACCACATTCTCAATAATAATAAGTTCATGATTACGATAAGCGTTGATAAAGTTAAGCATGATTTTCTCAGCTATCTGCTGCGCGTCGAACAGGGCGAAACCCTGGTCATTTTGCGCGACGATAAACCGATTGCCGAAATCAAACCGGTCTCAACTTCAGCTTCACAGCTACGTCCCTATGGCCTTTGCGCCGGCGAATTCACCGTGCCCGACGACTTTGATGACCCACTGAGCAGTCTGTCATGCTGAGCGGAGTCTTCGGAGCGAAGCATCCCGCTCCTCTCAGGTAAAGGGGATGCTTCGGAAGACCTCAGCATGACTTGTCTTCTGATCAGTTTGTAAGCCACATCACACTCCTATCGAACCGTTATCAGACTACCTCTTCCCCAAACTCTTCGCGCAGTTCGCGCTTTAGCACCTTTCCCGCCGCCGTGCGCGGCAGGGGCTTGTCCACGAAAACCACCGACTTGGGGATTTTGTAGCGGGCCAGTTTGCCCTGACAAAAATCAATGATCTCCTGCTCGGTGGCCGATTGGCCTTCCTTCAGGACGATGAGGGCGCGGCCCACTTCCTGCCATTTGGCGTGTGGCACACCGATGACGGCTACTTCGGCAACGGCCGTATGCCCATAAATCACGTTCTCCACCTCCGCCGGGTAGACATTCTCGCCACCGGAGATGTACATATCCTTCCAGCGATCCACAATCGTGTAAAACCCTTCCTCGTCCACCATCGCGGCGTCGCCGGAATGCAGCCAGCCGTCAATCAGCGCCTTGGCCGTTGCTTCTGGCCGGTTCCAGTAGCCGCTGGTGACGTTGCCGCCGCGAATGCACAGCTCGCCCACCTCGTTCGGGCCGAGGACGTTGTTCTCGCGGTCGCGGATGGTCACGTCGGTGTGCAGCACCGGTTTGCCGACGGAACCCGCCTTGCGCACGGCATCTTCTTTGGTGATGATGAACACCGTCGGGCCGGTTTCGGTCATGCCGAAGCCTTGCTGGATGATGATGCCCTTCGCGGCGAACAGATGCACCAGGTTGGGCGGCAGCGACGAGCCGCCGCTGGCCCAATGGCGAATGCCAGACACTTTGGCCGGGTCAAAACCTGCGTACTGGCTCAGCATCAAATAGATGGCCGGGACGAGCAGCAGCACCGACACCTGATATTGCTGCACCAGCGCCATAAACTGCGCCGGGTCGAAGGCGCGCATAATAACCACCGTACCGCCCGCGTGCAGCGTCGGCCCGGCGTACAGCCCCAGCCCGCCGATGTGGAAAGTGGGCAAGACGTTGAGGTTCACATCATCGGCGGTTAGCTGAATGGCCTGCCCCATGCCGATGGCGTTGTAGAAGAAGTTGCCATAGGTGACTTGCGCCCCTTTGGGATGGCCGGTCGTGCCGCTGGTGTAGATGATGGCCCAGGTGTCGTTGTAGGTGAGGCGGGGGGAGGTGGGCGGAACGGCCGTTTCCCCTTGAATCGCCGCTTCGTACACCCATTCACCCGCCGGCGCGCTCTCGCCCAGTACCACAAACTGCTTGATGGGCAATTCCGGTCGCAGTTGGTCTACCACCGGGGCAAACATCGCCTCATAAAACAGCACCGACGGCGTGCAATCGGCCAGGATGTAGGCCAGTTCGGGCGCGGTCAGCCGCCAGTTGAGCGTATTGAGGATGACTCCCAACCGCCCGCAGGCGAACAAAATCACAAAATAGTCGGCGCTGTTCTGCGCCAGCAAGGAGATGCGGTCGCCTTGCTGCAAACCCAATTGGCGCTGCATAAAATTCGCCAGCCGGTTGATGCGCGCATCCAGTTCGGCATACGTCCACTGCTGTCCGGTGTACGCATCCACCAACGCCAGCTTGTCCGCCGTGCGTTCGGCGTGTCGTTTAATCCAATCGAAGTGGTACATAATGATTTCGGATTGTGGATTTCGGATTTCGGATTGGGAAGATTCCCCAATCCGAAATCCGAAATCCGAAATTAGCCGGCCTGGAAGGCCAGCACTGCCCGCTGCCCGTCGCCTTCGCCGCGCTGGATGAACTGCACGGTGAGCGGCGTGCCAATAATGTTCACGTCGGGATGGACGGCGTCCAGTCCCAAAATTTGGGCGCTGATCATCGGCCCTTCGGCCAGTTGCACCACGCCGGACATGTAGGGCTTATTGCGGTCGTAGCCCGCCTGCACCATGCTGGTGGGGCCGATGAAAACGGCCGTAAACGCCGCCAGCGTCCCCTCGCCCGACAACTCCACCCATTCCATCGCCTGGCTAAACGTCTCCGGGTCCATCGGCCGCGGCGGCACATACACCTTGCCCGTCACCGCGCTACGCGAACCCATCAACTTGCCCTCACGCAAATACGCCTGAAAAGAACTCTCTGTAAATGGCCTATCGCTCATTCCATTCGCTCCTGAATTGTGAATTGTGAACGGTGAATTGTGAATTGTGAAGTTCAGAATCACTTCACAATTCACAATTCACAATTTCTTCTATCTTCGCTCGTACACATGCACAACGGCCGTTTGCCCCGTGCCGCCGACGTTATGGGTCAGAGCCAGGTTCACATCGCGGTCTACCTGGCGCGGGCCAGCCTGGCCGCGCATCTGCTTGAAGACTTCCACCGCCTGCCCCGCGCCCGACGCGCCCACCGGATGCCCCTTTGATTTAAGTCCCCCAGAGGTGTTGATTGGCTTGGGGCCTTGCCGGGCGGTCAGCCCTTCCTCGGCCGCTTCGTGGCCGGTTCCGGGCGCGAAGAAGCCCAGGTCTTCGGTTGCCAAAATTTCGGCGATGGTGAAGCAGTCGTGGACTTCGGCGATTTTCACGTCGTCGGGCGTGACGCCGGCCATCTCGTAGGCCACTTTGCCGGCGGCTTTGGCGCTGCCGATGCTGGTCAAGTCAGAACGGCCGTGCAGCGCCCTATCACTCGCCTGCCCACTGCCGATGATGTAGATGGGGTCATCGGTGAACTGTTTGGCTATTTCTTCGGAGACGAGGAGAACGGCCGTGGCCCCATCCGTCACCGGCGAGCAGTCGAACAAACGCAGCGGCCAGGCAATCATCGGATTGGCCCGATCGTCTTGCATAAAGGCCATTTCGTCGGCCCATTCTGGCGCGGGTTTGCCTTTCTTCAAGGCCGCCACCCGCTTGCTCTCCATAATCTGGCCGATGGATTGGTTGAACTGCGCCTTGGGATTCAACGCGCCGTTCTCGTGGTTCTTGATACCCACGCGCAGCAGCGCCGTCGCCGACGCGCCGTACTTGTGCATATAGGCCGTCGCCATTGTCGCGTAAAAGCCAGGGAAAGTGAACCCGGCCGGGATTTCATACAACACATCACCGGCCGTTGCCAGCGCATCGGTCACGGCAGCGATGGGCAGATTGGTCATCTTCTCGATGCCGCCTACCAGCACCATGTCGTGCAGGCCGGAAGCCACGGCCATCACGCCCTGGCGCAAGGCCACGCCGCTGCTGGCGCAGGCATCTTCTATCCGCGTCGCCGGGCGCGGCGTCAGCCCCACCCAATCGGCCATGATGGGCGCGGTGTGTCCCTGCCCCTCAAATAATTCGCTGCTGTAATTGCCAATGAACAGCGCCTCGATGTCGTTGGGGTCCAGCCCCTTATCCACCGCGCCGCGCATCTCCACAAACGCTTCCACAAACAGGTCGCGCGTCGTCTTGCCAGGGAATGCGCCAAACTGGCTCATCCCCACGCCCACGACGGCCACCCCTCGGCCTAATTTTCGTGCTTTCATATACTCCTCCTCAAAGAGTTATCCGCAGATTTCGCAGATTTTCCCTCTCAATCTGCGTTAATCTGCGTAATCTGCGGATCGTCTGCTAATCTCTCAAGAATCCAATGATGGTTTCATTCGCCTCGTCCGGCGTTTCGATGGGGAAGAAGTGGCCGGCGTTGGGCAGGATGTGGACCTGGCTGTACGGGATTTTGGCCGCGAGCAGGTCGGCGTTGCCGGGCGGCACCACTTTGTCGTGGGCGCCGAAGAGAATCAGGGTGGGCGATTGCACGGCCGTTAGCCGATTCTCAAAACAGGCCGCTTCTGCCAGCAAGCCCAAACCAACTGCCATTTGCGCCTGATAGGCGACGGGGTTGATGGGATTGGCGACGCGCCATCCCAGCCACTCGTCAATCATCGGGCCGTTGGCGGCGCTCCAGCCGGGCGCGGTGCTAACAGCCAGGCCATTCTTGAAGCGCGTCACCGGGTCGCTGGTGACGTCCATCAAGACCGCCATCGCCTCCTGGGTGATGGGTTGGTGGCGCGGCCCGCCGAAGTTGGTCGAGGCGAGAATGAGCTTATCTACCATCTCCGGGTAGCTCAGGGCCATCTCCTGGGCGATGAAACCGCCCATGCTGTGCCCCATCACGTGGGCCTTCGGCAGGCCCAATTCACGCAGCAGGCCGATGGTGTCGGCGGCCAGCATGGCGGCGCTGTACGGCCCGGCCGGGGCGTCTGTCTGCCCCACGCCGCGGTTGTCGAAGGTGATGACCTGGAAATGCTCAGCCAGCCCCGGAACCATCTTGTGCCACTGCCACTGGTTGTAGCCCAGGCCGGAAATCAATACCAGCGGTTTTCCGGAACCATGAATTTCGTAATAAATGTTGATGTCATTAGCGGTTAGCGTTGGCATATTGCCCTCCAATCAAAAAGCACGTCATTCTGAGCGGAGTCCGCGGAGCGAAGAATCCCCACGCTCTGGTGATACCAAGAAAAGGGGATGCTTCGGGGGACCTCAGCATGACAAGGCCTGCACCTCACCGAACCTCGATATATTGTTTTTTTAGTTTGATCTTCTCCACCTTGCCATAGGGCGAATATGGTAGTTCGTCTACGAAGATGACTTCTTTGGGGACTTTGTAGCGGGCGAGACGGCCGCGACAAAATTCCTGTAGTTCCTCTGGCGTGGCGGACTGCCCCGGTTTGAGGACGGTGATCATGATGCCGACTTCGCCCCATTGGTCGTCGGGTTTGCCGATGAGGGCGGCTTCGCCGACGGCCGTATGCTCCCGAAATATCGCCTCTACCTCCGCCGCGTACACGTTTTCCCCGCCAGAGATGATCATGTCCTTAAATCGGCCGACAATCGTGTAAAAGCCATCCTCGTCCATGCGGGCCATGTCGCCGGTGTGGAACCAGCCGTCCACCAACGATTTGGCCGTCGCTTCCGGGTTGTTCCAATAGCCGGTGGTGACGTGCGGCCCTTTGATGCACAGTTCGCCCGTTACGCCCGCCGGAACAAGGTCGCCATGTTCATCCACCAGCTTCATTGCGCTGTGGAAGATGGGTTTGCCCACGCAGCCGGTCTTGGGCACGCTCTCTTCATCCGTCATGGAGAAGCAATTCGGGCCGACTTCGGTCAGACCGTAGCCCTGGCGGAAAACGACGTCCTTTTCTTCGCGCCACTGGTTGATAAGTTGGGGCGGGCAGGGCGCGCCGCCGCTGATGAAGAAGCGGACATGGCTAAAATCGGCGCTGGCGTAGATGGGCGACTTTTGCCACATCTGGAAGAGGGTCGGCACGCCGAGGATGACGGTGCATTTCTCTTCTAAAATCACACACAGCGATTCTTCGGCGTCGAACCCTTTGCTCAGGACGATGCGCCCACCGATGTAGAAGATAGGCGTCAGGAAGGCAAACAGACCGCCAGCGTGAAACATAGGGGTGAAAACCGGGCTGACGTCGTGTTCGATGAGGCCCCAACTGATGACAGTGTTGATGCAGTTCCATATTACTTGCCGCTGGGGAATCATCGCCCCTTTCGGCCGGCCGGTTGTGCCAGAGGTGTACAAAATACAGTGGGTAGATTCGCCGGTCAGGTCAAACGGCCGTAACGGTTCCTCAACCGAGTGGCCGGGCAGCACTTCTTCGTAGCGGTACAGGGGGACGACATGGTCTACGGCAATGCCAGCGCGCATTTGCTGTACCGTCGCCTCAAATTCCGGGCCAAAGAGCAAAAATTTGGGCGTGCAGTCATTGACGATGTAGACCAGTTCCGGCACGGCCAGCCGCCAGTTCAGCGGCGTAAAAATCGCCCCGATTTTGGCGCAGCCATAGAACAAATCCAGGTAAACGACGCTGTTATGCGCCAGAATCGAGACCCGGTCGCCATAGCCCACGCCATAGCCGCGCAGCCAGTTGGCGCAGCGATTAGCCCGCGCATTCAGCTGACCATAAGTATAGCGAATGCCAGTTTCCAACTCTAGCAGCGCCTCTCGCTCTGGCGTCAACCGCGCCCGGCTGGTTAACAAATCTGCCGCATCCATAAACTCTCCGATTGCGGATTGCGGATTGCGGATTGCGGATTTTTTACCCGCTCGCGCAGTGGCAATCCGAGATTATTCCTTTGTTTTGCGTTTCTTCGCCGTATTGATAGAGGCTACGGTGATGGCTAACAGTTCATTCGCTTCTTGCATAAGAGGCTGCAACAAAGATTCTTTCACAATACCTGCTTCAACAAGTAACTCCATCCAATAAATTGATTCGTCGGCTTCTTCTTCAACAATACCCATTTTGGCTATGAAATCGGCTGGGGATTTGGCACGGCAGGCGGCGCGATAGTTGGCAGCCACGGAAGTGCCTGAGCGCAACAACTGACGTCCAATCACATCGGCCGTTTTGCCTGCGGGTAATGATTCCGTCAAATGAATGACGCGCAAAGCAAACTGCTTCGTCCGTTTTTTCAAGACGTCCTGGTCCACGCGCGCCTCCCAATCCGCAATCCGCAATCCGAAATCAAGTGCCGACAACAATGCCGCCATCTACGCGCAGGGTTTCGCCGCTGATGAAGCTGGCTTCGTCGGAGGCCAGGAAGAGGTAGGCGTTGGCGATGTCGCGGGTTTCGCCCATGCGGCGCAGGGGGGTGCGGGCGATCATGCCGTCGAGGACTTTTTGCGGCATTTGCTGCACCATTTCGGTGAGGGTGAAGCCGGGGGCGACAGCGTTGACGCGCACGTTGAACTTGCCCAGTTCACGCGCCCACACTTTGGTCATGCCAATCACGGCCGATTTTGTCGCCACGTAGTTGGTCTGCCCGAAGTTGCCATCCAGCCCGACGATGGAGGAGGCGTTGAGGATGACGCCGCTGCCCTGCTTAATCATCACCGGGGCGACGGCCTGGGTGCAGTTGAAGACGCCCTTGAGGTTAACGCCGATCACCAGGTCGAAATCGGCTTCGGACATCATGCCGGTCAGTTCGCCGTCTTTGACGCGGACAAGTTGGCCGTCACGCAGGACGCCGGCGTTGTTGACGAGGATGTCTATACGGCCGTATTCCGCCACCACCGCATCCACCCACTTCTGCAACGGTACGGCTTTCAGCCGCCGGTTATTCGCCCCATTTCACAATGCCCGCCGCCCAGACGTAGCCGATGCCGGCCGCCACAATCGCCATCAGGTCACCATCTTTCAGGCGGCCTTGTTTGAGACCCTCGCGGATGCCAAACATGGCGTCTTGCTCGCCGGTGTGGCCGATGTCGTGCAGGTAGACGGACTGCTCTTCCGTCAGGCCCAGGCGCTCCAGCATCTCTTTGTGGCCGGAGGGTTTGATGAGGACCATGTTCAGGAAGTCCAGGTCGGCTTTGGTGTAGGAACGGCCGTCGGGCCGGGGGCCGCTTTTGCGCAGCGCCTCGTCCACGCATTTCACCCAATTGTCCATGCTCACGGCGTTCAGGCGGTCCTTCATCAATTCCGGCTCCACCAGATCAAAATAGAACTGGTCGTTTTTCACCGCTTCGTCGGTGGGATGGTGGATGGTGCCACTGGCGGGCACGATGACGTGTTTGCTCATGAAGCCATCGCTGATGAGGTGACTGCCCAGGACGTGGTTGCGCGGGTGGTTTTTGCGCAGCAGCATCGCCCCGCCGCCGCTGCCGATATTCCATAGGAAAGTGGTGCGCGGGTTTTTGAAGTTGATGAAATCGCTGACGCGGTAGCCGCCGGCGATGAGGATGGTATTGATTTCGGGGTCGGCGATCATCATGTCTTTCGCCATTTTCATCGCGCCGACGGTGGTGGCGCAGCGGGTGTGGATGTCCATCGCCCAGGCATTGGTCGCGCCGATTTCGTAGGCCAGGTGGATGCCGGAGGTCCAGAGCAAGTATTCGCGCCATTCCTCGGTGGTGCAGAGGACAACGTCTATCTCTTGGGGGTCTACGCCGCTGTCTTGCAGGCAGTCGAGGGCGGCCTTGATGCCCATCTCGTTGGGCTGATCGTCTGGCCCGCCGACGTGCTTTTTGGTGATGCCTAACTTGTCGCGGATGACCCATTCCGGGTAGCCGCTGAGTTCGGCGATGTCGGCGGCGGTGAGATAACCGGGGGGTGAATACGTGCCGGTGCTAACGATTCCTACAGATGGTTGGTTGTTCATAAGCATGGGGGAGATTGGAGATTAGAGATTGGTAGCTGACCCGTTACCATCTCCAATCTCCACTCTCTAATCTCCTGAAACAAAATCTCTTATTTCGTCCATCACTTTGCGGGCGGTTTCGCCGAAGAGCATGGTGATGTGGTTGCCAGGGACTTGTTGATAAGTGCAGTTGGCGAAGAGCACGGCCGTTTCCCCGGCCATCTTCGCCGACAAAATAGGCGGCGCGTCGGGCGGCCCGTAGGGGTTGGGGGCGTTGAGCAGCAGGACGGGTTGGGTAACGGCCGTTACACTCTCCAGCCACGGTTCGGCATACTCATGTTCGATGGTCTCGGCAATAATGGCCGGGGTGGCGTGCGGCTGCACGGAGCCATCCGGGTTCACGCGCACGTCGGCGCGGAAGTTGCTTTCCAGGCAGTCGTCCCAATAGCCTTGCAGATAAGGCATTTGCCGCATGGCGGCCAGATAAGCGTCCATCGAAGGCAGCGTCTTGCCCAGGCGATCCAACGACGCCTTGATCAGCGTCACGGTTTCTGGGGTGATGAGCAGGTGGGAGGAATCGAGCATGATGAGGTGACTGAAGCGCTCGGGATGCTGCGCGGCCAGAATCAGGCCGATGAGCGCGCCAAAGGAATGACCACAGAGAACGGCCGTATCCAATCCCAGTTCATCCATCAGCCCCAGCACGTCGCCGCAATATTCGGCCATGCTGTAGCCGGTCGTCGGCTTGTCGCTCAGGCCGCGCCCGCGAAAATCTACGGCGATGGTGCGGAAACAGGGACTTAACCCGGCCGCGACCAGTCCATCGAAGCTGTGGGCATTGGCCGTCAGCCCCGGCAAAAGCAGCAAGGCGGGATCGCCGCCGTCGCGGTCCAGATAGTGCAGGCGCAGGTTGTTGACTTGTGCGTAGTGGTCCATGTTTTGCTCGAAAATGGCGATTGGAGATTGGCAACATCCTCTACTCTCCAATCGCCCGTTCTTTCTTCTCTGTCTCCAGGTCCACATAATTCGCCATGAACTTGAGGGCGTCGGCGATGTCGGTGAAGCGGATTTCTTCGCTGGTCTGGACGTGGCGGATGAGGCCGCGCCAGGTGGCGTCGTTGTCGTCTTGCTCCTGGATGAAGCGGATGATGAAAGAGGTAACGGCCGTTTCAGACATCACTTTTCCCTTTGCTGTGCTGCAGCAGGGGAACTGTAACACAGGCCGGTTACACAAAAGTTACAAATGGGCAGGTTAGCGGTTGGGCAGATTGGCTAAATAGGGGATTTTTCTACTGGCGAAGGCAAATAGTACTCAGGCAAACTCGATCCTCAGATGCTGGCCCACTGCCCTTGCAAAACGTACTCCACAAAACTGTCTCCCCAACAAAAAGGTCTGCAACCCCATCAGGCAGCAGACCTTTCATTCATATCGTCATTGCGGCCAACCCATCAACCCAGGTGGGCATGAAAAGCGGCGTTAAACTCCGCTGGTTTCTCCAGAAATGGCGAATGGCCGGCGTCGGCAATCACCACTTCCTGGTACGCGCCGCCATTGGCCTGATACGCCTCCAGCACCGCCCGCGTTTGCGCCACCATCGGCTGCGGCGGGCATTCCTCCACGCCGGGATAGCCGGGCACCGCGCCCATCGCCCCCAACGCTGCCAAGTCGAACAGCGCCATGTCGCTTACAATCAAGTCATCGGCGCCGCGAATCCAGAGGATAAGCGGTTTTGGCTCGATGGTTGCCAGGGCGCTGGCGTTGAAATATTTGCGATTGAAGGCCGGCAGCACGCCGCGGTCGCCGGGGGCGGCCCCGGGCCAGTTGGTGGAGGGAACCGACGTGCCCGGATACCAGTCATCGCCGATGCGCGTGGTGAGCATGGAGCTGATCAGCGCGTCCTCCCGTTCGGAGATGAAGGGCGGTTTGACGTAGAACTGACGGAAGACGTTGCGCGGCGACATGGGGTTTTCTAGCCCGTACTCGCCGGCGGCCAACAGCTGCACAAATTCAGGATTAATGCCGGTGGGCGCGCCGTCGTCGTAGGTCAGCGCGCCATCTTCGCCTTTGCTGCCACCATAGCCATAAGGCGACATCGGGTCGGCCAGGGTGATGGACAGCAAATCGGCGGCGTGGGCGATGGCGTATTTCATGGTAATGCCGCCGCCCATGCTGTGGCCGACGATGTGGCAGCGCGTTAGACCTAACGCCTGTACCAGGGCGTGAATGTCTGCCACCATGTCGCCAAAGCCGAGGGTGGCGTTTATAGGCAGCGTTTCGGTATCGCCGTAGCCGCGCATATCGGGGGCGATGCCGCGATAACCGGCCGGCAGCGCCAGCATGGTCTCTTCCCAGTACGTGGCTGAAGAGACGTTGCCGTGGATGAACAGCACCGGCGTGCCATCTTCCGGGCCGCTGAACAGCGTGTGGACGATTAACCGGCCGGTGGGAACCATCTGCGAGGTAATTCCAGGTAAAGTTGGGACGGTAGGCATGTGGGTTTTCTCCTTATTTGCAAAATAACGGGGAACTTTTACCGCATTATCATAACACAGTCCGGTAACTCGAGGTTCGCTCAAATTGAGCGGTAAATAGTAAAATTGGCGGCATGACTATGCCAGAATTCACAATCAGTGTTGAACGGCTGGATGACCTGCCGCTCTTGTATGGGTTTATCGAAAAGATGGGCATTCAGTCCACCATTGATACCGTCATCAAACCGCACGGGAATTGGCAGGGACTGAGCATGGGTTGGGTGATCTCCATCTGGCTCAGCCACATCATCTCGGCGTACAACCATCGGATGGATCGGGTTCAAGAGTGGGTGGCAACCCATCAGGTTTCTTTGCGGCAGTTGACCGGACAGGACGTGACCGAGCTTGACTTCACCGATGACCGACTGGCGATTTGTCTGCGGGAACTGCACGAGCCTGACCAGTGGCGGCGGATCGAGAGCCTGTTGGGTAATCGGTTGCTGCGCGTTTACGACCTGCGGTCGGTGAACATCGTGCGGCTGGATGGCACAACCGCCGGCGTGTATCACGACCCGGCGGGTCACCTGTTGTTTCAGGTGGGGAAGAACAAAGAAGGGGTCTATGAACCGCAGTTCAAAGCGATGCTGGCCAGCCTCGACCCGTTGGGCTTGTTGTTGGCGCTGGATGTGGTTCCTGGCAATCGGGCCGATGACCCGCTGTATGTGCCTTGCTACCAGCGGGTGAAAGAGATGCTGGCCCGGAATGGACTGCTCATTGTCGGCGACAGCAAGATGAGCGCGCTGACACCGGCGACGATTGCGGCGGGCCATGACCACTATCTGACGCCCCTGCCCGATGGCAAGAGTGAACCGGGTCTGCTGGACAAGTACCTGCGCCGGTGGTGGGCTGACGGCGGCGCGGCGATGCCGGTTTTCCTGCCCGACGATGAGCCTGAGGAGGGACAAGAGCCTGACTGCTCCCTGGCCATCGCCGAAGGATTCGAGGTCAGCCGCGCCCATCAGGCTGGGGTGGGCACACAGCATGTCGTCTGGTCGGAGCGTTGTCTGGTGGTGCGCTCGTTGAGCTACCAACAGACCGAACAGGCGAACTTGCGGCAGCGGCTGCCAAAGCGGAAGGGGCGCTGCGGGACTTAACGCCTGCGCCAGGGCGGGTAAACGCCCCATCACCGATGAAGCGAGTTTACAAAAAGCCATTGCCGCTATTGAAAAGCAGTATCGCGTGGCCGGTCTGTTGCCGGTCAGCTACACTCGCCAGGTCACAGAACGCGCCATCCGCGGCTATCGCGGTCAACCGGCACGAGTAAGAGCAAGACATTCGCTACCAGGTGCAGGTCAAGCGAGACGAGGCGGCGATTGAGTGGGCGCTGTTCCGGGCCGGTTGGCGTATCTACCTGACCAATGCGCCGCAGGCGTCGCTCTCTTTGACCGAGGCCGTCCTGGCTTACCGCGACCAGTATATCGAGGAGAACATTTTCCGCCGTCTCAAAGGCAAGATGCTCTCCATCACCCCGGTCTATGTCCAGCGGGATGACCATGCGCAGGGCTTGTTTCATTTGCTCTCGCTGGCGGCGCGACTGCTGGCCTTAGGCGATTACACGGCTCGTCGCGCTCTGGCCGACCAACAGTCAGAACTGAGTGGCATCTACCCCGGCAACCCCAAGCGGGCCACGGCTCGACCGACGATGGAGCGGCTGCTGGAGGCATTTGACAACATCAACCTGAGCATTATCCATCTGACCGGGCAGCGGGTCTGTCAGGCGACGCCGTTAACGGCCGTGCAGCAGCGCATTTTATCTCTGTTAGGCTTGTCGGCTACGTTGTATACCAACTGGACTGTGGCCTGAACCGGTTAACCAGGGGTGGATTGGGCCTGTTGACGGTATTTGATTGGTAAAGTGCTTGTTTTTTGTAGCTGTCATATCGGTTTTGCTGGCTTCTGAACCACTTCACCGATATGGCAATCTGAATTGGACTTTTGCTCGTTTATTTGAGCGAACGCCCTGCGGTAACGTTTTGGTTACACCGCGCATCGTTTCCCGTCTGCGGTTATTTTCCTTGCCAGCGAGACGGCCGTTTCATCATAAACGCCTGCGCCCCTTCCATGAGATCGGCCGTGTTAAAAAGCTGGCTTTGCGCCCAGCCTTCCAACTGCAGGCCCCGGTCCACGTCGCTCAGGCCGTCAATCACCCGCTTGGCCATGCCCACGGCCAGGGGCGCGGCCAGGCAAATCTCCGCCGCCAGTTCCTCCGCTTTGTCCATGAGCTGTTCTTCGGCCACGACGTAATTAACAATGCCCCACGCTTCCGCCTGGGCGGCGTCTATGTGCCGGCCGGTGAAGATGAGTTCTTTGGCCCGCGCTGGACCCACCAGCCGGGTCAGGCGCGTTGTGCCGCCCACGTCGGGAATCATGCCCAGGCGCGATTCTGGCAGGCCCAATTTCGTGCCCTCGGCGGCGATGCGGATGTCGCAGGCCAGGGCCAGTTCCAGGGCCATGCCCAGGCAAAAGCCATGCAGCAGGGCGATGGTGGGCAGTTCCAGCCGTTCCAGCCGGGTGAGTACTGCCTGGAAATCGTCGGTGATACGCCGCATCCGCTGCTGCCAATGCGGGCCGTACTGGTCGGCCAGGAGCAGCAGGTTGCTGACGTCTATGCCGGCGGAGAATGCCCGGCCTTCGCCGCGAATGAGGACGGCGCGCAGGCCGGGGGTGCGATTGGCCTGGGTAACGGCCGTATCAAACTGGGCAAACAGCTCCAGGTTGATGGCGTTGCGCTTATCCGGCCGGTTCAAAACAATCTCGAATATCTGGTCACGCTGCTGGGTTACAACAAGTTCAGTCATCGCCTTAACTCCTCACTTTTTGCGCCTGCACGCGGGTCATCGTCACCCAGGCAAAGGCCATGAAGACCGTGCTGAAGATGAACAGCCAGCGGTACTGGTCGCCCAGCGTGTCCACCATCACGCCGCCCAACGTTGGCCCTAAAACGGCCGCCGACTGCGACGAGAAATAATACAGCCCGGTATAGGCGCCAATTTTGCGCTCGTCGCCATAGTCGTAGACCAATGGCAGGCTGTTGACGTTGACGCAGGCCCAAAAGAAGCCAATCAGCGCCAGGATGAGAATAAACGTGACCACACCCTGAATGACAAAATAACCGGCCAGCAGCAGCACCACCAGCCCGGATAAACCGATGAGAATGATATGGCGACGGCCGTATTTCGTCCCCAAATAGCCCGCCGGAATGGCAAACAAAATGAAGGAAACCGTAATCGAACCGGCGTAGATGGAAGCCGTGCCCGGCGACATGCCCAGAGTAAACACGGCAAACGACGACAACCCCGCTTCCAGGGCGTTGAAGGCCATAAACCAGAACAAAATGCTCACCAGCACAAATATCCCGCTTTTGTCTGGATTGCTGAACAGCAGCTTGAGATTGGCGATGACGCTGCCCCCTTTGTCCTCCTCGTCCAGGGTGATTTGCCGCGGTTCCTTCACCTTCCAGACGGCCACCAGCGAGGCGGCGATCAGCACCACCGCCCCGGCGATAAAGGGCGCCGCCCGGCCAAACGCCTCATACAAATAGCCACCAGCAAAAAAGGCCAGCAGCCCACCCACACCGCCCATCAGGTTGATGATGCCGTTGGCCTTGCTGCGGTCGTCCACCTCGAACAAATCGCCCAGCCAGGCCACCGTGGGCGAGCGGAACAGGGCCATGCCAAAATTGGTGATCAAAATAAAGGCGGCTATCGCCAGGGCGGATTGGGCGAACGGGATCAGCAAAAAACCGGCGACGGCGATGGGCATACCCAACAAAATCCACGGTTTGCGCCGCCCAAAACGGTTCCAGGTATGGTCACTTTTGGCCCCGACCCACGGCTGGACAAAGACGTTGATCAGATTGTCCCAGGTCATAATGAACAAGGCCAGCGACGGGGCCAGACCAAAGCCGACCACGTCGGGAATTTCACGCCCCGCTTCGATGAGCTGCCGCTCAAATTCTGGGTTGCCGGCCTGCAAAAAGATAGGGATGTACTGGTTGAAGATGGGCCAGATGATGCTGATGCCCAAGAAACCAAAACCGACGATAAATGTTTTGCTGAAGGTGAATCGTTTGCGGTTTGCCTGATCTGCGGCTGTGGTCATATTGCCTCCTTTGAAAATGGGAGCGCGGACGTCCCGTCCGTCCTGGCAGGCGAGACGCCTGCGCTCCCAGGGTTTTCATCCATCGTGGTGCGCCGCGGTTCATGTTGAACTGCTGATGGTTTTTTAACGACAAGGCGCCAAGGTGCAAAGAGATTAAGAGTTGCTAATGGTCAACGGCCGTTACCGTCATCCTGCGGCACAATGTTAACCCGATGTCGCAAATGTGGCATGGAAATCAAGCAAGAGGATGCGCCTATGTTCAAACCTAAACCCATTCAACCCGGAGCGGGCCAGGAATCGGTGTGGGATTACCCGCGCCCGCCGCGCCTGGAACGAACCGATAAGCATATTCAGATCGTGTTTAACGGCCGTGTCATCGCCGACACCCACCGCGCTTACCGCGTGCTGGAGACGAGCCATCCACCC
Organism: Candidatus Leptovillus gracilis; assembly: GCA_016716065.1. Lineage (NCBI taxonomy): Bacteria > Bacillati > Chloroflexota > Ardenticatenia > Promineifilales (SeqCode) > Promineifilaceae (SeqCode) > Candidatus Leptovillus > Candidatus Leptovillus gracilis. The sequence goes on from JADJXA010000005.1 coordinate 345,316, forward strand.
GTCTACTACATCCCACCGGAAGATATTCAGATGGACTGTCTGGTGATGGCCGACGGCCGTTCCTTCTGCGAATGGAAAGGCCAGGCCAGCTATTACACCGTCAGCGTCGGCGGCAAACAGGCCGTGAAAACGGGCTGGACCTACCGCCGGCCCACGCCGCCCTTCGCGCCCATTAAAGACCACGTCGCCTTTTACGCCGCGCCGATGGACATCTGCACCGTAGATGGCGAGCGCGTGACACCGCAGCCGGGTAACTTTTACGGCGGCTGGATTACGGCGGATGTTGTAGGGCCGTTTAAAGGGGAGTTGGGGAGTATGGGGTGGTGAGGAATTATGAATTTCGGATAACGGATAACGGATGATGGATGACGGATTACGACAACGCGCAATAACTGCCACCGCTTTTTCCACCGGTGTCTGGCTGCTGCTGGCGGTGGGTTTGTGGCGGGTCTGGCCGGAAGGCGGGCGGCGCTGGGCGCTGCTGTCTGGCCTGCTGCTGGTTTATGTGCTGGCCCTGTTCTGGCGCAATTTACCCTACAACCACCGCCAGGGGGAAACGGCCGTCTTGCCCACCCTCGGCCTCGGCAACAGCCTCACGCTGTATCGTGGTCTGGCGACAGCGCTGTTGGCCGGTTTCCTGTTCTCGCCCTGGCCCGGCGGCTGGCTGGCCTGGCTGCCTGCCATCCTTTACATGACCGCCGACATCGCCGACTACCTGGATGGTTACGCCGCCCGCAGAGCCAACCACGCCACCCGCCTGGGCGAAATTCTGGACATGGAATACGACGGCCTGAGCGTGCTGATTGTCACCCTGCTGGCCGTCTGGTATGAGCAGCTTCCGCTGTGGTATCTGCCGTTGGGGCTGGCCCGCTACCTGTTTGTCTTTGGCCTCTGGCTGCGGGCACGGCGCGGGCTGCCCATCTACGACATGCCGCCCAGCGTCCATCGGCGCATCTTCGCCGGTTTCCAGATGGGCTTTCTCAGCGCCGTGTTGTGGCCCATCACACCGCCAGCCGGGGCGACGATTGCCGGGGTGGTGTTTGGCGCGGCCACGGCCGTTAGCTTTCTGCGTGATTGGCTGGTGGCAGCCGGTCGCCTGGACCCGGCCTCGGCGTGTTATCGGCGCTGGCAGCGGCGCATCTATGTGGCGGCCACGCGCTGGCTGCCGCTGCTGCTGCGCCTGATTCTGGCGTTTTGTCTGGCGGCGCTGTGGCCGCCGGATTGGACAGCGTTGTTCGTCACCTGGGGGCTGCCGGGAGCGGCGGCCTGGGCGATTGGCTGGCTGGCGGTGATGGCGGCGGCGGGCACGGCCGCGGCCCTGGGCGTGATGGGGCGGCTGGCGGCCATCTTTCTGGTCTTTCCCCTGGGCTTCGACATGCTGACGCGCGGCCTGACGTGGGCCAATGGCGCGGCCCTGGCCGGCGTCATCGCCATCATGCTGCTGGGAACCGGCGCATTTTCGCTCTGGCAGCCGGAGGAACGCTGGATGGCGCGCCGGGCAGGGGAGAGGGTGACAGGGTGACGGGGTGACAGAACGGCTTGAATCCAAAATCCGCAATCCGCAATCTGCCATCCGAAAGTGGGCGGTTGTGCTGCCCTGGGTGGTGGCGGTTGGGTTGTTAGCTCTGGCGCTGCGGACTATTTCGCTGGCCGAGGTTTGGGCGACGTTGCGACGGTTGAGCCTGGGTGGGTTGGCGGTTCTATCGCTGGTGAATGGGTTGGTGCTGGTGTCGTTAAACGGCCGTTGGTGGATTATTTTGCGCGCCCAGGGCCATACGATTCCGTTTTTTAAGCTCTTTGGCTATCGTCTGGCGGCGTTTGGCGTCAGCTACTTCACCCCTGGCCCACACTTTGGCGGCGAGCCGGTGCAGGTGGCCCTGGTGGAACGGCGGCATGGCGTGCCCCGCGCCACGGCCGTCGCCGCTGTCGCTCTGGACAAATCATTGGAGCTGCTGGTCAATTTCTTTTTCCTGGTAGTGGGCGTGTTGGTGATTATGCGGCAGCGTTTGTTTGGCGCGATGGTGGATGGGACAACGGCCGTACTACCCATCGTGCTACTGGCCGTTCCTTTCCTCTTTCTGGCGGCCACCTGGCGCGGCTGGTATCCCGTCACCTGGGGGCTGCGCCAGATGGCCCGCCTGCCCTGGCCCTGGCGCGCCCGCTGGCAGCCCAGAGCCGACCGGCTGCTGGCCGGGCTGCAAGCCAGCGAAGCGCAGGCGACCCTTTTCTGCCAATCCAGCCCGGCCGCGCTGACGGCCGCGCTGCTGGTTTCGCTGCTGAGCTGGCTGCTGTTGATTGTGGAATATGGGCTGATGCTGCGCTTCTTGGGGTTGGAGTTAACGGCCGTGCAAACCATCGCCCTGCTCACCGCCGCCCGCATCGCCTACCTGCTGCCGCTGCCCGGCGGCCTGGGCACGCTGGAAGCCAGCCAGGTTCTCACCCTGACGCTGCTAGGGCTGGACCCGGCCGCCGGCCTCAGCGCCAGCCTGCTGATCCGCGCCCGCGATGTGCTGCTGGGTGTATTGGGCCTGTGGTGGGGCGGCCGGCAGTGGAGGAAGTAATTATCAAACCTTCGGCAAGCTCAGGACCAATCGGCAATTCTAAAATCCAGCCTGCTGCCTGGCGTGTTAGTTGGGGAGGGGCAGGCTCATGGTTGACGATAGGCCTGCTCCACCAGGTCTGCCAGGTGGGGCCAGGCAAAGTGGGCGGCGTAATGGCGACGGCCGTTGGCCGCCAGCCGGTCACGCTCCTGCGGCTGGGTTAACAGGTGGATGAGGTCGGCCGTCAGACCCGGTATATCGCCAGGGGAGCGCAAGAGGCCGGTTTGGCCGTGCAAAACGTATTCACTCACCTGCCCCACCGCCTCGCCGACAATGGGGATGCCCAGGGCGACCATATCGGCCAGTTTGACGGGGCATTTGGCCCGGTTGAGCAGCGTATCTTCCATGAGGTAAATGCCCACGTCGGCGCGGCGCAGCAGGGCGGGCAGCGCCGCTTCATCTATCCAGCCCACATCTTCCACTGCGTCTAACAAATCGGCGGCGGCCAACTGCTGGCGGAATTGGGCGGCGTCGGCCTGGTAGAGGCCGGCGCCGACGGCAAGGATGTGGAGCTGGGGTACGGCCGTTTTCACCCCGCGCAAAATAGCCACCAACCGCTCCGTCTCAAACTCAAACAATCGGCTGTACAGCAACAGTTGGGGCTCTTCTTTAAGATGGTAAACGGGTCCAGGTTCCCCGTTCACCCTTAACTCTCCCCTCTCCCCTCTCCCCTGTTCCCCAATTCCAGCCCCATTGGGCACATACACCACCCGCTCCGGCGGCGCGCCATGTCCCCAGGCCAACGTTTGCAGGGCGCGGCTGGCGACGGTGAGGGCGTGGCAGTGCGTGAGACCCCACCGTTCCTGCCGGGCGAAGAGCTGTTTTTGCGCCCTGGAGTAGGGGGCCAGGTCATTCCAGCCGCCCCAACCTTCCCAATCGTCGCTGTCTACCACCAGGCGCACCTGGCGGCGGTGGAACTGCCACAGCCACCAGGCGACCAGACCGCTGTACGCTTTGGGCTTGAAGCAGTGAACCACGTCCGGCTGCCAGGCCAACACCTCGCGCGTCAGGCGGTGGGTGATACCTGGCGTTCCACCGGACAGGGGCACGTTACGGATAAAGACGCCATCTTCTTGCCAGGTTTTATCGGCTTCGGCGGGGGTATGCCAGGGGGGCATAAAAATTTGCACAACATGGCCGCGGGCGGCTAACGGCCGTGCCAACCCCAGCGCCCGGCTGCGCATTGTCTTGTTGGGATGAAAGCCAAACGGCCCGACCATGGCAATTCGCATGTGTGTCATTCATATTTCACTGTCCAGTGCGCCTTTACCAGCCTACACACTGAACACTGAACACTGAACACCAACCCTACGCCGGCGTCTCGCCGGACAGACCGGGGTAATTCTGGAAATCGGTGGGGGGAACGGCCGTGCTGTCAGCCCGTTCGGCCAATAAAAGATGCAGTTGGGGATGGTCGGCATACACGCCGCGATACTGTGGCGGCAGCATGGCGGCAATCTGGCACATCACTGCGTCGGTTTGCCGGCGCAAAAACAGATCGCGTTCCTTGCTGCGCGGCATGGGCGGCAGGCTGCATGGTTCACCAATGCGCACATGAATCGTCAACCGCTGCAGCCGCTTCAGTTTGTTAATGACCATACGGTCTTCCGTGCCCCACACGGCGATGGGAATGACCGGCGCGCCGGTTTTGGCGGCCAGGAAAGCCACGCCTTCTTTGCCTTCCTGAAGCGTTTCTGTCTTGCTGCGCGTGCCCTCCGGGGCCATCGCCAAAATTTGGCCTTGTTTTATCCGTTTGATCACTTCGCGCAAGGTGTCGTAATCGGCTTCGTAGCGGTTGAGCCACAGGGCGTCCAACTGCTTCATCACCCAGCGCCAGAAGAAAGATTCTTGATACTTTTCGGCGACCATCAGGACAAAGTCCTCCCGGTTGGAGATGATCACAGCCAGCGCCGCGTCGAGTCGGCCTAGATGATTAGAGGCAACGATGACGCCGCCGGTTGACGGAATGTGTTCAAGCCCTTGCACGTCAATCTCGGCGATGACGCGCAAGATAGGGCGAGTGACTAACCGCATAAAGCGAATAAACTTCATAAGGTTTCCTATTAGGTTATGGCGTCAGCAGTGGTGCAGGGATGGTTGTTGCGCCAAAAGTCGGCGTCATTTTCGCCAAACTTCAGCAGTTAAGGCTTTTTTGGCATGGTTCATCGGGCGAAACATCTTCTTTACAAATTTACGCGGCATTGTCATGCTGAGCGGAGTCTTCGGAGCGAAGCATCCCGCTAACGCCAGAGGAACGGGATGCTTCGGAGGATGCTTCGGCTTCGCTCAGCACAGGCTCTCAGCATGACACGCTTTTTTGCTAAATTTGTAAAGCACAAATCAACTGAAATGAACCATGCCGCATTTTCGGAATTAAATAAGCCTTCAATCCGAAAATGCCTCAAGCGAATTCCGAAATACATCGAATTTTCACTCGATTGTTTTTCGGAATTCGCCTAAGACCAATTGGCGAGTACGGCCGTTAGCTCCATCAAGTTCTGAATCGTCGCATCGGGGGTCAGCCCGGCTGGCAGGTGGAAGCGCTGGCTGGCACGGATAAGGACGGCGCGCATCCCGGCGGCGTGCGCCCCCACAATGTCATGCTCCGGCGCATCACCGATGAAGACGGCGTTGGCCGGGTCCACGCCCAATTCGCCCAATACGTGCCAGTAGGGGGTTGGCTGTGGTTTCCATTTGCCGGCGTCAGCGGAAAAGAGCATGGCGTCGAAGTAGCCGTCCAGCCCAAAACGGCGCAAATCTTGGATATGGGCCGCGCCGCTAAACATGGTGTTGGACAACAGCCCAACCTTGTAACCGGCGGCTTTCAGGTGGGCCAGGATGTCTTGCGCGCCGGGCAGGGCGTGGGCCTGGGAACAAAGCGCGGTCTGGTACAGTTCCGCCGCTTCGGCCAGCCAAGCCGGTTGGATACCATTGGCGCCGCAGCAGGTGTGCAGAATATCGGCCAGAAAATCTACCAGGCGCAGGTTTTGGCCGCCGGATACGGCCGTTTCCCATTTCCCCGGCAAAATCGCAAAGCCAGTGTCCCGGAAAGCAGCAAACTCCGGCAGTTGGTCGCCCTGCTGCCGCAAATGGTCATAGGCCGCCTGCAAACCGGGCGTTTCCAACATCGGCCAGGCATCGTAAGGCCCGGTATACTCAATCAACGTCCCACCCAGGTCGAAGATGACAGCTTTTATGGTCAAGAGTTTACTCCGTGTTCCGTGTTGCGTGTTCTGTAAACCTCAACTGAATACTGAACACTGAACACTGAATACAGGCTTCTAATTGTATTCCACCAACTTGGCCACCGTAACACCGGGGCCGCCTTCGCCGTCTTTGCCCTCTTCCCAGGAGGCGACGTGGGTGTTGCTTTTCAGGGCTTCGCGCACCCCTTCGCGCATCCGACCGGTGCCCTTGCCGTGAATGATGCGCACCCAGGGCATCCGGGAGAGGAAGGCCGTGTCCAGAAAACGTTCCAATTCGGCCAACCCTTCTTCCACGCGCTTGCCGCGCAAGTCCAGTTCAAAGCCGGTGACGGCGGCGACGGTGGCGGTATAGCCGGTTGTCTCTTCTTCTTCCATCGGTCGCCCTTTAAACTCCAGGTCTTCAAACCGGGCGCGCATTTGCAGGCGGCCCATCGCCACCAGCGCCTCGTGGCTGCTAATGGCAACCACTTCCGCTTTGCGGTCCAGCGATTTTACCAGCACGGTATCGCCCACTTGCAGCTTGCGGCGGATTTGTTTGGTGGGTGGTTTGGGCGGCAGGGTAACGGCCGTAATCGGCTTCAATTCCGTCTCTTCCACCGCCGCCACTTCCTGACTGACCTTCTTGAGCTGATTCAGCGACACCGCGTCCCGAATCTGGCGGCGGGCGCGGGTCAATTCCGTCTGCACCGCCTCGATTTCTGCCCGCGCCTGCGCCTGCGCCTCGGCCAAAATCTGACGGCGCTCTTCTTCGATATGCGCCAGCCGCGCCGCCAGCTCATCCCGCTGGGCATCCGCTTCGCGCAGCGCCAGCCGCGTGCCCGCCTGCTCCGCTTCCATTTTTTCGCGCAAATCGTAAATGGTGTCCAGCAGCGTCTCCGCCTTGTGGCTGCCCGCGCCCAGCAGGCGCAGGGCGTCTTCCAAGATGGTCTCATCCAGCCCCAGGCGACGGGCGATGGCAATGGCGTTGGAGCGGCCAGGCAAGCCGATGGTCATCTCATAGGTCGGCGAGAGCGTTTCAATGTCGAACAGCAGCGAGGCGTTGGTCGCCCCTGGCGTTTGCCCGGCGTACAGCTTCAGCTCCGGGTAATGGGTGGCGATGAAGGTCGTCGTCCCTTTGTCGCGTAGGAAGTTGACGATGGCCTGGGCCAGGGCGGCGCCTTCGGCCGGGTCTGTGCCGGAACCCAATTCATCAAACAACACCAGGCAGCGATCATCCACCTGCTGCAAGATGCGGCTGATGTTGTTGACATGCGCCGAGAAGGTAGACAGGCTTTGCTCGATGGACTGCTCGTCGCCGATGTCGGCGAACACGTTGTCGAAAATGGTCAGGCGGGCTTCGGTAGCCGGCAGGTGCAGGCCAGATTGGGCCATGAGGACCATCAGGCCGGTGGTTTTCAGGCTGACGGTTTTGCCGCCGGTGTTGGGACCGGTGATGAGGACGATGAAAATGTCATCCGCCAGCGTCAGGTCGGTGGGCACGACGCTGGCCGGGTCTAGCAGCGGATGGCGCGCCCCTTTGATCCAGATGGCCGAGCCGGGGTGGGGATTGGGCGGCGGCGGCGTCCATTTTTCACGTTCGTTGGCGTGTTTGGGCGGGCGAGGAGCCGCAAAGACGCGCCAATCCACAAAATCCGGGGCAACGCCGTTGATCATAGAGGCGTAGCGGGCGCGGGCAAAGATGAGGTCCAACTCGGCCAGGCGGGCGACGACGCGCTTGATGCTGTCGCCTTGTTCGGCCACCTGCCGCGATAGTTCGGCCAGGATGCGCTGGACTTCATTTTGTTCGGCGATTTGCAGGCCGCGATATTCGTTGTTCAGTTCTACCGTCGCCAGCGGTTCGATCCATAACGTTGCGCCGCTGCCGCTTTGGTCGTGGACGATGCCTTTGATGCGCCCTTTGGCGTCGGCGCGCAGGGGGACTACGTAACGGCCGCTGCGCATGGAGACCAACGGGTCTTGCAGGTATTGGTTTTGGCTGCTTTGCAGGATGCGCTGCAATTTATCCTGGATACGGCCGTGTACCACCCGTAATTCCTGCCGCAGTTTCGCCAGCTTAGGACTGGCGCTGTCCAGCACTTCGCCGCGCTCGTCCAACGTCTGGCTGATGGCCGAGACCAGGCCGGGGCATTCTTCGATTAACTCGCCAATTTCCGCCAGGCGGGGGAATTTTTCTTCGGCTTTCAGCAGGTTGCGGCGCAGGTCGCGGCCGGCCGCCAGGGTACTGCGGATGGCCAGCAGGTCTTCGGCCAGCAGGGTGAAGCCGCGTTCGGCGTTGTCTACCGAGCGGCGCACATCGCGCGCGCCGCCGATGGTGACGCTGGTGTGGCTGTCTAGCAGGCGCACGGCTTCGCTGGTTTCCGTCTGCCATTGGCGGGCTTCCAGGATGTCGGTGGTGGGCGTGAGGCTGCGGGCCAGCTCTTCACCGCCGCTGAAGCTGGTGTAACCGGCCAGAATATGCCGCACTTTATCAAATTCCAGGGTGAACAGACTCTTGGTATCCATGCGGGCTAGTATAACTGAAATTCGCTGCCTATAATAAAAGCTGGACGGTGGATAAAGTGGCCTGTGGAGATAGAGAGGAGCGTGTGATGATGACGCAGCCGATAAATTTTTATGAGCAGGTGTATGCAGTGGTGCGGCGTGTGCCGCGGGGGAAGGTGACGAGTTACGGCCGTATCGCCAACATACTCGGCCATCCCCATGCGGCGCGGGCTGTCGGTTACGCCCTCAACGCCCTGAAAGACAAAGATGCTCCAGCTTATCAGGATGTGCCCTGGCAGCGGGTGGTCAACAGCCAGGGACGCATCAGCATTGTTAACCGGGAGTACGGGGCCAACGTGCAAGCCGATCTCTTGCGCGCCGAGGGCGTCGTCGTCAGCGAAGAGTTAAAAATTGACCTGCGGGTGTATTTATGGGAAGGGCTGAATCTGGCCGAGATTGATGAAATCTTGGCGAGCAAATCAGGCTGAAGGGGAATATATGACAAAGGGACAAAGTAACGAAGGCACAAAGGAATCAGAAAATCGGCATGGTTCATTTCAGGCGATATGTGGTTTACAAATTTAGGGCAAAGACATGTCATGCTGAGAGCCTGTGCTGAGCCTGCCGAAGCATCCTCCGAAGCATCCCGTTCCTCTGGCGGTAGCGGGATGCTTCCCCGTTCGACGTTGCTCAGGGCCGAAGACTCCGCTCAGACCTTGTCCTGAGCAACGCCGAAGGAATGACAATGTCGCGTAAGTTTGTAAAGAAGATGCTCAATGAACCATGCCAAAAATCTCTTACCCAAACGATTCTCTGAGACGGGCGATGATTTTGCGGTCGGTGACAGCGAAGGCGTAGCGGTCCAGGTCGGCCAGGGTGACCCAGGCGTGGTCGGCGACGCCAATGTGTTGGGGATGGCCGCCAATGTGGCTGGCGTGGTAAGCGTGGAGGGTAATGCGGAAGTGGGTGTAGGCATGTTGGATGCTGGTCAGGTGGTCGCCGACGCGAATTTGCAGGGCCAGTTCTTCTTCTATTTCCCGTTCCAGGGCAGCGGGCAGCGATTCGCCGGCTTCCTGTTTGCCACCGGGAAATTCCCACAAGCCACCGAGCAGGCCGTTTAACGGCCGTTGGGCAATCAAAAACCGCTCATCCAGCCCCGGGCCATTTTGCCAGATAATCGCGGCGACTACATCGTAATGGGGGGTGCGCTGGCGTGGTGGTTTCACCGGTCTTTCAAGCTGTGTGCCACGCTGCCGCGCCAGGCAGTGGGCAGTCAGTGGGCACAGCAGGCAGAGCGGCTTTTGCGGCAGGCAGATCGTCTGGCCCAACTCCATGAGCGCCTGGTTGTAATCGCCGGGACGATCCGACGGCACGAGGTCGGCGGCAAGCTGCCAGAGGTGGTTTTTGGTTGCCGTTTGTGTCACATCGTTGGGCAGGTCGGTGAGACGGCTGAGGACGCGGATGACATTGCCATCCAGCACAGGGACCGGCTCGCCATAGGCGATAGAGGCGATGGCTCCGGCGGTGTAACGGCCGATGCCTTTGAGCGTTTGTAATTGGGCGGCGGTGGGGGGGAAACGGCCGTGCCACTCCGTCACCACCGTTTGGGCGGTGGCGTGCATATTGCGCGCCCGGCTGTAATAGCCCAGCCCCTCCCACACTTTCAGCACGTCATCCAGGGGCGCGGTGGCCAGGTCTTGCACGGTGGGGAAACGAGCCAGCCAACGCTGGTAATAAGGCAGCACAGCAGCGATTTGCGTCTGCTGAAGCATAATCTCGGCCACCCAGATGCGGTAAGGGTCGCGCGCGCCGCGCCAGGGCCAATCGGCGTGCCCGGCATCCCACCAGTCGAGGAGGAGGGTAGGAGGGGGAGGGAGGGTGTGGTTCGTCATTTGTGGTCCGCTGCGTGTCAGGCCCGGAGGTACTGCACCACCGGATGGCGCTGACCGGCGATTTCGTCCAGGTTGGCGGCGACGAGTTCGCCGCGCTGATAGAGGTGTTCCACATGCGCCCCGGTCTCTTCCAGCGCCAGCAGCACGTGGTAGCTTTCGACGCGGCCAAATAAATCACGGCTGATGTCGGCGATGGATTTGGGTTCGCAGCAGATGTCCATCACTTTTTGCAGGCGTTCGTCGTGGGATTGGCGGATGGCGGCGATACGGCCGTATACATCTTCCATCGGCTCCTGATGCCCACCCAGCCCCAGCCGGATGCCCGGCACTTTTTCGATTTTCTTGAGTGAATCCAGGTAATGGCCCAGGCCCATGTTATTGGTGATGGATTCGGGCGACTGGTGCGGCGTGATGCGCGACAGAACGTGGTCGGCCGTCAGCAGCACATCGTCTACGTGCAGGCAAACCTGGCCGGGGCAGTGGCCGGGCACATGGTAAACATGGATGCCGCCCACCGTCAGTTCGTCTTCATCCAGCAGAAATTGGACCGGCATAGAGCGATAGTAATTTTTGCCGAAGTGGTAAGCGGCCATCAAGCCTTGCCGATGTTTGTCGGCCACGCCGGCGCGTTCCAGAAAAATATCCAGGCGGCTGGCGGCAAAGACAATGCGCTCCTCGAAATTGGACAATACACGCCGGTCTAAAATGTGGACGCCAATGGGGGCGTTGGTGAACTGGCGCACAAAGGGCAGCCCGCCGAAATGGTCTATATGGCCGTGGGTGATGAGGATGGTGGTGACGGCCGTTAAACCAATGGCTGGATCATACTGCTCGGCAACGGCCGTCACGCCGGCCAGCAGTTCGTCGTTGGCCTTGTCGTAGCCGGAGCCACAGTCCACCAGGATAAGCTGGTCGCCATCGCTGATGAGATAAATGTTGTTGACGAGGGTCGGAAAGGAACGCACCGGAAAGGAATAAATAACCCGGCCGGCGCTGGTGGTGAATTTTTGGATGGTTTTCATGGAGAGGATTATAGAATTGTCAATGGTCAATAGCCAATTGACAATTGACAGTTCGAGCAGGACCAGGCTGGTTTTCATCCGCTGCCGCGTCCTTTTTCGCGCGGTATCGTTCCCTGACATACACTTCGCGTTATAGAACCGTACCAGATTCGGGAGGTCGCCGTCCTCTGCTCTGGCACGGTCTTCCGTGATACGGTGCAGTTGGCGGGTATACTCTATTGGTGCAGCAAGTACGGCCGTCGAGTTGGTGATTGGCAAGTGAAAGGGGTTGGGCGACGCTGTGCAGACGCAGCGCCGGAACGTGGAGCCTGGTGGCCCAAATCGGTATCGACATAATGGGCAAAGCTTACACCGGAAGCGTTTGGTCTGGCAAACCTTTCGGCCGAAAACGTCACCCACCGCGCGCTAAATTGTTCCGGCCGGCATGATACAATCACCGGCAAAGTCAAGATCAACGAAGAGGTTTCAGTGCATGCTGCAACTGCTTCACGGGCGCGGCGGTTCAGAAAACTACTGGTGGCCGTGGTCGCCGGCATCATAGGCGGTGGCATTGCCGGGGCGCTATTTGGCGCCGCCTTCGGATTATTGATTACCTATGGTGGAGAAGACATAGGCATGGGCCTCATTGTTGGCGCTTTAGCTGGCGCTCCTATCGGAATGGTGGTCGGTGCGCTGACCGCCTCAGTCAGCGGGGTGATAGCCCAACTCCACCGCACAGCGCTCACCCCTAGGCTTGGCTCCTGGTTGGGCGCAATCTTCGGCGCGACGCTGACAGCGCTTTGGTTCAGCGGCCAATTCATGTGGCCGGTTTCGCTAACATTCCTCGTTACTGCCGCTGGCGCGCTCTGCGGCGCCGCGGGCGGCTGGCTCGCCGGCCGTTTCTACAGATACGCATGGGCAGAGCCGGACCAGGATGCAAATACGTGATGGGGAAACCAGTGGCTGTCATTCCGCTTCAAGACGTTCGCTTGCGCGCTGAAGTGGATGGTCAGCGCCAGTATCCTGGCGAATAAGCTAAACCGCCACCCAGAGTGGATCAACACCTACGAGCGGGTAACGGTGAATCCCTATACTGGGGCCGGTCTTCCAGACCATACCACATTTGGCTGCGACAACGGCCGTTCCCCATTCACTTTTGGCGATTGGTTGGTGGGCAACGGCCGTTCCCCATTCCCTGTTAGCTGTTGGTGTTGGGGAAACGGCCGTTCCTCGTCCAATTCGGCGCTTCGATAACGTAGTCAAACTCTCTGAGGACGGTTGCGACTCCGGTGTGAATGTCCACCGTTTCCAGGATGCTGATTGCCTCGCGTTCAGCGGTCCACTTTCGCAATGTCTCCTGACTAGAGATCGGCCGCTGCCGGGATAACCTCTTTGGCAAAGGTTTCGAGCGGGGTGATTTTGTAAACATCCGGCATATTGAATATCGCGTGGGAGAAACCCATCGCCGAAAGTTCCTTGAGACGGCCGATGACGCTGTCTAGAGTGTCATCTCCGGAGAGATTCACGGTGCTGAGGGACGTTTTCTCGATTGTGTCGTAATCGCGTCCTAGCGCTTCGCAGTGCGCTTTGAGTGTGTCGAGCGCTTTTTGCATATTTTCCTTACCCACCCACTCGCCGATATTGCAGGCGTCGGCATATTGCGCCACCATTCGCAGGGTCTTATTCGGTCCCGTACCGCCAACCATGATACGTGGATGTGGGGTTGAGAGCGGGCGGGGATTGTTGGTGATGGCCGGCGCGGAATAATGCTTGCCGGCAAAGGACGCCTCATCGCTGTTCCAGAGCGCCTGCGCCAGCTGCAAATTGTCCTCTAGCTGCTCGAAGCGTTCGGATGTGGAGGGGTAGGGGATGCCGTAACCTTTTGCCTCTTCTTCATACCAGGCCGCGCCAATGCCCAGATAAGCGCGACCGCCGGAGAGAATATCAAGGGTGTTGACCATCTTCAGCAAAACGGAAGGGTGGCGATAAATAACGCCCGTCACCAACACGCCGAGATAGGCTTTTTCAGTTAATCCGGCAAAATAGCCGAGCGTGGTATAGCTTTCCAGCATCGGGTCGGTATAAGCTTCGCCGAACAATCCCTTGATTTGATAATAATGGTCCATGACCCAGAGGCTGTAAAACCCGGCTGCTTCGGCGGTGGTGACGATTTCTTTGAGTTTTGGACGGATAACGGCCGTTCCCCCTGGATACTTAAAAGACGGAATTTGTAATCCAATGCGCATGATCAATCTCCTTTTTGATATTGTTCGTCGCTGACCTGTTCCAGCCAGTCAACAGCTTTGCCGTCGAGGTATTCCTGGATGGCGATGTGGGTAACGGCCGTTTCCGGCGCAGCCCCATGCCAATGTTTCTCACCCGGCGCAAACTGCACAACGTCGCCCGGTTTAATCTCCTCAATCAGGCCGCCCCAGCGCTGCGCCCGACCACAACCGGCCGTGACAAGCAACGTCTGCCCCAGCGGATGCGTATGCCAGGCGGTACGCGCCCCTGGCTCAAAGGTGACGCTGGCGCCACCCACCCGCGCCGGTTCTTTGGCCGCAAACAAAGGATCAATCCGCACCGTACCGCTAAACCAGTCGGCCGGACCTTTACCAGCAGGCTGTGTGCCATTTCGTTTGATTTCCATTTGGAACTCCTTAACCTGGACAAGCCAGAACCAAAAAGAGGTCATCAAAGATTACACAGATTACACAGATTGAAGATAAAAATCTGCGTAATCTGTATTGGTTACAATTTGGTCGAGGTCATTCCTTCGACAGACTCAGGACAAGTTCTGAGCGGAGTCTTCGGAGCGAAGAATCCCTATTTATCGGCAGCAAGGGGATTCTTCCTCGAAGACTCGTCAGAATGACATCGTTTCCAACCAAATCGTGACCATTACAAAAATTTGCGTAATCTGCGTAATCTTTGACAATATTCTTGCTCACTGTATAAAAAATTGGCTCGTAAGGTATTAATCAGCCAGTTCTTGCTCTCTCGTCAAGACCGCGTTTTCATACACCTGTATTTTGTGGTTGAGCAAGTTTAAGATTTCTTGCAGTTCAGCCATCCTGGCCATAAGTTGGGCGCGCTGCGCCTGCAAGATTTCTTTCCTGGCTTCAATGGTCTCATCCCCCTGCTGCACAAGCGCGAAATACTCAATCAGCACTTCAATCGGCAGCCCGGCCGTTCGCATACACTTGATGAAATCAACCCGCCTCAGATCAAGTTCGTTGTAATCTCGGATGCCGCCATCAGTCCGGCTGACTGGTGGGAGCAGGCCAACTTTCTCGTAGTAGCGCAGCGTATCTACCGACAGCCCGGATTGTTCGCTCACTTCTGAAATCTTCATGTTTGCACCTCCGCAGGGTAGTGTAACACCTGGAGTTAACTCCAAGTCAAGGGGGAATTTTGCTATTGGCTCACTTTGGGAGTTTTGGCCCAACCCCTCAAAATGGTTCAATCTCGCCTGTGGGGAACAGACCCGCCATATCCTCTGCTCTGGCACGGTCTTCCGTGATACGGCGCAGTTGGCGGGTATAATCTATTGATGCAGCAAGTACGGCCGTCGAGTTGATGATTGGCAAGTGAAGTGTGGCGCGGCGGGACGCCGGCCACAGCCCGCTTGCCAGTCACCAACCTGCCCGCCATATTGCCAACGGTTGACCATTGACAATTAGGTAACGGCCGTCATTTCCCCCCGATATTTCTCGTACAGCTTATCTTCGACGACGGTGCGCAGGCGGGCAACGGCCGTGTAAATCTCGCTAAACGTCGTGTACAGCGGCGTCAGGCCCAGGCGGATGTTGTCTGGGCGGCGAAAGTCGGGGATGACGCGCATTTCCTGGATGTACGCCTGGCTGATGCGCCAGGCGTCGGGGTGGCCAAAAGAGACGTGGGAACCGCGCCAGGCCGCTTGCCGCGGCGAGTTGAGGCGGAAGCCCAGTGGTTCCAACCACGCCTGCCACAAGGCAATCAGGTACTCGCTTTGGCGGACAGATTTGGCGCGCAGACGGTCCATTCCCGCTTCCCACAGCAGGTCTACGCCGGGTTCAACGGCCGTCAACGCCACAACCGGCGGCGTACCGCTGAGGAAGCGGGCCAATCCAGGGGCCGGTTCATATGCCAGGCTGAACTCAAACGGCCGGTTCTGCCCCATCCAACCAGCAATGGGATTTGCCAGCTTTTCCTGCCCGTCGCGGCGAACGTAAAGGAAGGCCGGCGCGCCGGGGCCGCCGTTGAGATATTTGTAGGTGCAGCCCACGGCCAGGTCGGCCTGGGCGGCGTTCAGGCGCACAGGCAGCGCCCCGACCGAGTGGCTGAGGTCCCAGAGCATGAGCGCGCCGTGTTGATGGGCCAGATGGGTAACGGCCGTCATATCATAGGTATAGCTGCTTTTGAAGGCGGTGTGCGAGAGCGTGACCAGGGCTGTGTCCTCATCCACTGCCTGCGCCAACGCATCTACTGGCCCATGAATGCCATCCGGCGATGACACAACTTCAACATAACAGCCTGACCCCAACAAACGGCAGATGCCCTGTAAAATATACAAGTCAGAGGGGAAATTCAGGTCGTCGGTGACAATTTTGTGGCGGCCGGGTTGGGCTTGCAGCGCCGCCAGGGCCAGCTTGTAGAGATTTACCGACGTAGAATCGGCCAGCAGCACCTCGTCGGGCTGCGCGCCGACCAGCCCGGCGATTTTGCCGCCAACGCGGGCAGCCAGGTCCATCCAGCCCTCGTTCCAGCCGCGAATCAGCCGGTCGCCCCACGCCTGCGCCACCACATCGGCCAGCCGGGTTTGCGCCGCCAAAGGCAGCCGCCCCAGCGAATTGCCATCCAGATAAATCAGGTCTGGGTCGGTGATGAGGAACTGCTGACGAAATGCGGCCAACGCATCCTGCGCGTCAAGCTCTTGGGCGTAGGCGGAATCGGTTGGCGTCATGAGGCGAAGATGATGGATAACGGGATGGTGTGGGCAACGGCCGTTTCCCTTTTCGGCGTTGTCATTTGCGCCGCCGGGTGGTCTGGTCGCAGTGGATAAACGGCCGTAAATGTGGTCCCATCGGTTGGGTCTGTGGCAAAGCTGACCCGCCCACCCAAAAAGCGTTCGCTCAACAGCCGCATACTATACGTGCCCAGGCCGCGCTGCGCCCCTTTGGTCGAAAAAGAGCGCAAAAAGACCTGCCGCTGCACGGGGGGACGCATAAAGGTGGGATTATGCACCCAAAAATAGGCCCGACCATTGGCCGACCGGCTGCCTACCGTTACCGTATCGCCCACGGCGCAGGCTTCCAGCGCATTTTTGATCATATTACCCAAGACGCGGCCAAGGACGGCCGTATCCGTCACCAAAAGAAAATTCTCGGCCTCTGGCGACAGACATACTTCACATCCCCGGTCGGTGGCCTGCATGGTGTACAAAGCGACAAGTTCTTCCAGCAGCGGTTGGGACAAAGCGTCGGCCATTTCCAGCTCCAGACGGCCGTTCTCCGCCGCTAACAACTGCTGCTGCGCCGCAATCTCATCCATCAGCTTGTGGGAGGCCCGGTTAAGCATCTGGCTTAACGGCTCGTCACCCATTTGCATTTCCACCAGTTCGGCGACGCCATGAATCACCGTCGCCGTATTGCGCAAATCATGAAAAAGATGTGTTCCAAAACCTGCCGCCGCTTCTCATCGGCGATATTGGTCACGGAGAAAACAGTTATCTTTTCCCCATCTACAGTTAACGGCGTGGCCTTCACGCGCAGATCCAACACATCAAACTGGTTGTCAACATGACGCGCAATCCGGCACTCCTGCACGTTGGCCTGGCCGTCCTGAGCGATTAGAATGGCGGTAATGGCCCCACAAGAACGGCAAAATTCAGTCGTACCGCAGCCGCCGAATGTGGTAAAGGCGTGGTCGCAGCCGATAACCTCGCCCACCCGCAGCCCAATGGCCTCATCTTTGTCAGATAGATTGGCAAACTCGGCTAAGGGTTGATTGATGTAAATGACTTGCCGCTGCGGATTCAAAATGACGACCCCGTTTTCGATGGCGTCTAACACCTGGCACAGAACCCCCAATTGGGAGAACTGCTGGTGGCTCCACATCACTTGAACAGGTTCTTCGCGCGCGGCGCTGGCAAATTGTGTCTGGTAACTGCTCATCCTACGGCCCATCCTCATAACTTCTGGTGGTTTTTGCGCTGTTGCCCACAGCCGATTTGCTCTTCGTATAACGTGCTTTGTGCCAGACCCAGAAAGGGATGTACACAATAAAACCATACTCCATCTGGGCGGTTCTGAAAATAGGCCATAAATCATAGGGGAGAGGGGACGGCCGTTTCTCCCCGCCATCTCGCCCTCAATTATATTCAGGACAAGTCAGACATTACGGCTTACGGCTGCTAGAGCAAAATGGTGAACGTGGCGCCGCTGCCAGGGGTGGAGGTCACCTGAATCGCGCCGCCATGGGCGGCTATCAGCGATTTGGCGATGGCCAAACCGAGGCCAGATTCGCCGCCCTCCTGGCGCGCCTTGTCGCCGCGGTAGAAGCGGTCGAAGATATGGGGCAAATCTTCCGGGGAGATGCCGCTGCCAGTATCGGTGACGCTTAGCTGCAGGCCGTCGGGTTTGGCCGTTGAGGGGTCGGCGCGCAGGGTGATGTGGCCGCCGGTCGGGGTATGGCGCAGCGCGTTGCTGACCAGGTTGCTTAATACCTGGCGCAGCCGGGCCGGGTCTACGTGGGCTGGGGGCAGATGCGGCGAGGCAACCACTGCCAGGTGGACATTTTGCTGCGCAGCCTGGTGGGCATACGCCGACTGGACCTGAATGAGCAGTTCGTGCGGGTCTAATGGCTCTTTGTATAGGGTCAGGTTGCCGGCGTCGGCCAGGGAGAGGGTGCGCAGGTCTTCGACCAGCCGTTTGAGGGTATCCACTTCCTGGGACATCACTTGCAGCCGGGGCGGCGTGGGGGTCAGGTCGCCATCTTCCATGGCTTCCAGGTAGCCAGAAAGAACCGTGAGCGGGGTGCGCAGGTCGTGGGCGATGTCCGCGGTCATCTGGCGGCGCTGCTGGTTAGCGCGGGCCAGTTCGGCGCTCATCTGGTTGAAGGTGGTCGCCAGATCACCCAGTTCGTCCTGGGTACGCACGGGGACCTGCTGCTCCAGGTCGCCGGCGGCCATGGCCCGGCTGGCGGCGGCCAATTCTTGCAACGGCCGTGTCAGGGTCTGCGCCAGGACAATCGCCAGCACAATGGCGACGGCCGTTGCCGTTAACGCCCCCATCAGCAGCGCCCGATTGATTTGCCTGATGTACGCCTGTTCCTCTGAACTGCGCGGCGGTGGTTGGTTCACCGGCAGCACCACACCCACTTGCACCTCGTCTACCATCAAGGGAATGCCCGCGGCCAATTCTTCAGCCGCAATGACCGTATCGCGCCGGTAGGGGCCGTTTTCAATGAGGATACGGCCGTTCTCGTCTGCCAGGGCAAACGGCGAATCGGGCCGCCGGAAACCAACCCCATAGCCATGACCCCGCCGCCCAATGCCGGCCCACGAACCGTTTGCCACGTAATAGGCCAGGGCATCGTCTACAAAACTGCCCCGTACCTGCTCTTGCAACAGCGTGTTAAAGGCCCGCTCATTGGACTGCCGTACGATAATCGCGGCAATCAACGAGCCGGTCAGGCTGACAGCCAGAAAGGTTAAGATGAGTTTAACGCGCAGTGAACGCATACGGATTGCCCGGGGGAAAGTGTTCAGTATTCAGTGGACGGCAAACTGAACACTGAACACTGGTTACTGAACACTATTCCATACAGAATCGGTAGCCCACGCCAAACACCGTTTCCACATAACGCGGGTTAGCCGGGTCTGGTTCGATTTTGGTGCGCAGGTTGCGGATGTGGACGTTGATGGTTTTTTCTGCGCTTTCCAGGGCGATGCCTTGTAGTTGTTCCAATAATTCCAGCCGCGAGAAGGCGCGGCCAGGGGAGGCCATGAACATCGCCAACAGGTCAAATTCCGACGGCGTGAGTTGGGCTTCTTTCCCGGCGACAGTGACACGACGGCCGTTTCGATCCAACACCACATCCGCGACGCGCAGCACTTCGGCCGGCGTGTCGCTGTGTCCCGCGCGCCGCAGCACGGCCCGCACACGGGCCACCAATTCGCGCATCCCAAACGGCTTGGTGACGTAATCGTCGGCCCCCAGTTCCAGCCCCAGCACCTTGTCTGTCTCCTCCAACTTGGCCGTCAGCAAAATGATGGGCGCGTCTGCCTCCTGGCGGAAGGTGCGCATGAAGGTATACCCATCCATCTCCGGCATCATGATGTCTAGCAGGCTGTCGGAAAAATATCTTCTGAAGGCCCGATGATAGACAAATAACGATTTCAAAGCATCAAGACAAGCAGTTTGCAACTCATATTGGCCTCATTACCATGAATTTTGCACGGTTTTACAGCCCGTTTTCGGGCATCAGGCAGGGGGCAATAACGCCCCCATCAACCAACCTGCAAGGTATGCAATCGTTTCAAGTTGTAAGCCAGACAAACCAATGTCCATTCGCCACCGGCAGCAACCAGGCCTCGCAGAGAAAACTGACGGAAACCCAAGGTTTCCTTGATGATACCGATAACCGGTTCAACCGTCGATTTGCGCAAACGGTAGGTGGCTTTGCCGAGGGTGGTCTGCAGTTTGTAAGCCATTTGCTCTTTGACGGAAGCATCATTGGGTGGCGGGTTGGGATTGTCCAGGAAAAGGCACGCCAACCCTGATGGTGTGGGCTGCGACCGGTGGCGATGTAGGGGTCAATGCCGCGCGCTTCCAAGCTGGCGATGTTGTTTTCGCTGAAATAGCCGGTGTCCAAATTGACCTTTTTCGGCTGACCCACGACTGGTGGTACGGTGTCGAGAGTTGGCAGGGCGGCCTGTTTATCGTTGGTATGGTCACACAACCAATTGCCCACTACCAGACGACTGTCATGGTCAACCACTACCTGGACGTTATAATGTTGGTCAAAGCCGCTGTTGGTGGCGTTTTTCATGATGCGCGATTCGGGGTCGGTGAAGTTGTACTGGTCTTTATCTCTGGGTCCTGGAGTGGGTGGCTGCGGTGGTTTGCCCGGCGGCTTTTTCCCTGTGGGTCGGTCTTTTCGGCCCGGGCTTGCATCTTGGCCTCGTATTCGGCTTGCTCGGCTTCATACCGGGCCTGGGCGCGTTCCTCCAGCACCTTCTTGGCTTCGGCCAGCCGCGCCAATTGCTGCTGGCGTCGGGCAATCTCATCGGGAATGTTCATCTCTTCGGGCAGTTGTCCTCCATCGGCAACTTCAGCCAAAGTGAACAACTCCTCGACTTCGGCTTGCAGATAGGCTTCGATAGCCAACAGCCGCTGGTAACTGACCGCTTTGCTCTTGGACGCATCGGCATGGATTTTGCTGCCATCCAGACTGACGTTACCCAATTGCAAATAGCCCATCGCCTGGGCAATCAACAGTATCTGGACAAACAACTCTTTCAGTTCAGCCAGAAATTGTTGGCGGAAAGCCGCAATCGTGTCATGGTCGGGGTGCATGTCACCGGTAATGAAACGAAAGGGAATCACCTCATGGGTGGCGCGTTCAATCTTGCGCGAACTGAATACGCCGCTGGCATAGCTGTAGAACAGCAATCCCAACATCACTTCCGGGGCGTATGGTGGCGCACCCTGCTCACTATACTTTCTATACATGATCCCCAAATCAAGTTGGGCGACGACAGCGACAATGAAGCGAGCCAAATGGTCGGGTGGCAGGACATCGCGCAAGGTGATTTGCAGGTCCAGGGTCTTTTCGTAATCAGCAGTTCTGAATTTTCTTGCCATACCCAAAGTTTACACCGAAATCATTTTTGTTCGGAGAAACGTATCTTCTCCGACAAGCTGCTAGCAAAATGATGTCTGGCTTTTCCTGGCGAGCGGTGAAGAGGGCGACACGGCCGTTTTCGGCCGTCACCACCCGGTAGCCTTGCTCGGTCAGATATTCGCGCAGCAGCGTGCGCACGTTGGCTTTGTCGTCTACTACCATGATTGTTTGCATAACGCCTTCATTATACCTGAGCAATGGTTAAGATTTTATTTAGACCAGATTTATAGTTGATTTACGATTGGTCCTGAGCTTGCCGATGGGTTGATGATTGACAGGGGCGAATCTGTCGCGCAGCGACATTGACAATTGACGATTGACCATTGACAATTGACCATCATTTCTTGGAGGCAACCATGACGTTTAACTTTGACACCGAAATTGACCGCAGCGGGACCGACAGCGTGAAATGGGGCTATGTGTTTAGAGACGGCCGTTTTACTGCCAGCGACCAAAGCCACGCCAAACACGGCGCGCAGCGGCTGCTGCCGATGTGGGTGGCCGACATGGATTTTAGCGCGCCGCCGGCGGTCATCGCGGCGCTGCAAGCGCGAGCGGCGCATGGCGTTTTTGGCTATACAGTGCCCGGCGACAGCTATTATGAGGCCGTAATTGAGTGGATGGCGCAGCGTTACGGCCGTCCCGTGCAGCGCGACTGGTTTGTGCTGACGCCCGGTGTGGTGACGGCGCTCAACTTGTTGGTAAGCACCTTTGTGCAGCCCGGCGAGAAGGTATTGGTGCAGCGACCGGTGTACTACCCGTTTTTTAGCGCCATCACCAACCACGGCGCCGAGATTGTGTCTAATTCGTTGGTGCTAGAGAACGGCCGTTACCACATAGACTTCGACGATTTAGCCGCCAAAGCCGCCGACCCGGCCGTCAAAATGGCAATTCTGTGCAGCCCGCACAACCCCGTAGGCCGCGTCTGGACGCAGGAAGAACTGACCCGCTTCGGCGACATCTGCCTGGCAAACGACGTCCTGGTGGTCTCCGACGAAATCCACTGCGACCTCATCCACCCCGGCTCCACCTTCACCTCCTTCGCCGCCATCAGCGAAGAGTTCAACCAGAAAAGCATCATCTGCACCGCGCCCAGCAAAACCTTCAACCTGGCCGGCCTCAAAACATCCAACATCCTCATCCCCGACAAGGCCATGCGTCTGGCTTTCCACAAAACCCTGGACCACAACGGGCTGATGGGCGGCAGCGTCTTCGGCCTGACGGCCACCGAAGCGGCTTACCGACATGGCACAGCCTGGCTGGAAGAGGCATTGGTCTACATCCACGACAATTACCGCTTCATGGCCGACTACATCGCCCAACATCTGCCCCAACTGCACGTCATTGAGCCACAGGGCACGTATCTGGCCTGGGTGGATTTCCGCGCCCTGGGCCTAGACCCGGCCCGCCGCAAACAACTGCTCATGGACGAAGCGCGGGTTTTTCTGGATGACGGGGAAATGTTCGGGCCAGAGGGCGGCGGTTTTGAACGTTTCAACCTGGCCTGCCCCCGTTCCATTTTGGTCGAGGCGCTGGAGAGGATTCATACGGCCGTATCCCGCCTGCCATAATTTTGTGTGCGGCAATTCCAATTTTGCTAGGGGCGGGACGGCGTGGACAGGCAGCAGCCGCAGCGGACGGCATTTTCCCGCGCCGTCTCGCCCACTGTCGTCTGAACCGGGCGAGACAGGCGGCAGCAGAGATGTTGGAGAATGGCCGCGACGTTGGCCCGCCTGTCTCGCCGCTACGAGCAAGTTCACAATTGGCATTGCTGCTTCGTGCCAACGTACCCGCTATAATTGGGGCAAAACATTCCTTCAACGGGCAGGTATGTTCTCAGGTGGGGGAATGCACCGCCGGGCATAAGATGCTGTCGGCGACTGGACAGGCAGTTGCTATCAAATGATAGTGGCTGCAAACAAAAGAGGTGGGTCATCATGAGTTACAAATATGAGTTTACCCGGTTACTGGTCTCTAACTTCAAAGCGTGTTTCCTGTTTTATCGAGATGTATTGGGTTGGCAAGTTGGGTTTGGAACAGAAAATGACACCTATGCCGATTTTATTTTAGGCACAGTTAACATATCTCTGTTCGACAAACATGAGATGAGCGAAGTAACAGGCACAACCAATCTACCCGCTCAGACGAATGCCCAAGACAAGGTCTGTCTGGTATTTGCTGTTGAGGATGTTGATGCAACTTGTGAGCAGTTAAAAGCATCAGGCGTTCAATTGAGTACCGAACCGACCGATCGTCCTGATTGGGGCATCCGCACGGCCCACTTCCGCGACCCTGATGGCAATTTGATTGAAATCAATCAATCGCTTCACACCCCCTAACTGTTAACTGCGGCTGAAGCGCAAAACACGGCTCACAGTTCACGGCTCACGGCCAACGCCACCGCCGCCACCAGCGACAACGCCTGGCCTTCCCGCCACGCCTGGGCAAATGCGGCCTCCCCCAACAAAGCCCGCGCATGGCCGATTTTGGCTTCCGCTTCGGCCTGGTAGCTGGCCGCCGGATTGATGCCCAACTCCTGCCGCAGCCGCTCGCTGGCGGCAAACAGCCGCGCCGCCCCGGCCGCGTCACCCAAATACATGCGCGCCATGCCGATGGCCCCCAGCGAGATCGCCAATTCTGGACGGTCGCCCAACTGTTGGCGCAGTTGGATGCTCTCCCGAAAATAACCCAGCGCAACGTCCGGGTTGCCCCGCTCCACGTTCACTTCCCCCAGGCCATGCAGCGTGTAGCTGAGTGAACTCAGGTTGTTGCTCTGGCGGCACAACTGCGTGCCTTCCAGATACAAGCGCTCCGCTCCGGCCAGGTCGCCCAGGCGGCGCAGCACAATCGCCAGATTATTCAACGTGGATACAACCGGGCGCGTCTCGCCGGACTGCCGTTGAATCGCCAGCGTTTGCTCTAACAGCTCGCGGGCACGGCCGTAATCCCCCTGCGTGCCCGCCAAAATCGCCAGGTTCTCCAACGAGCGGCACAACCCCGGTTGGTCGCCCACCCGTTCCTGAACCACCAACGCCTGCTCATGGCAGGTCTGCGCCAGGGAAATGTCGCCCTGCACTCTAGCAAATTTACCCATGCGGTTCAAGATCAGGGCGTGCAGTTCATTCTGTTCCTGGCTCAAGGCCAGCGCTGTTTCCAACCAATGCCGCGCCTGGTGCAAATGGCCGCGAACATACCAAAATTGCTGCAAATTCTCAACCAGTTCCAGGACAGCGCGGACCTGGGCGGGCGCCTGGGTGCGCCCGGCCAGCGCCACCACCCAGGCCAGGGCGGCGCGCAAGTTGTGGTGTTCTTGTTCCAACAGCGCCAGCCACAAAACCTGGTCTGCGCTGGCGACCAGATGGGGCTGCGCGGCCGCGGCCAGTGCGGCGTAGTAATCGGCGTGGGCTTGCTGCACGGCCGTTAACAATCCCCGCGCCTGCAGCTGCTCCTGCGCATATTCACGCAAGGTTTCCAGCATAGCAAAACGGGGTTCCCCCGCCGCGCCTGGTGTATAGGTGAGCAGGCTTTTGGCGGCCAGGGTTTGCAAGACGGCCGTTAACCGGGCTTCGTCCGCCGCCTGAGCCAGACCCAACGCGGCCATGACGGCGCGCGCGGCCGTCGCATCGGCCCCGCCCACAAAAACCCCCATCACCTCAAACAACGCCCGCTCATCGGCCGCCAACAGGTCATAGCTCCAGGCAATGGCGCCGCTGAGCGACTGCTGGCGCGGCGTCAGGTCGCGTGGGCCGCCGGTAAGGGCTGCCAGGCGTGTGCGCAACTGGGCAAACACCTGCGCCGGCGTCAGCCACTTCACCTGGGCAGCGGCCATCTCAATTGCCAGCGGCAGGCCATCCAGCCAGGCGCAGATGCGGGCCACATCGGCCACGTTATCGGCCGTCAGGCGAAAATCGGGCCGCGCCGCCCGCGCCCGCTCCTGAAACAGGCGTACAGATGGGTAACGGGAAAGATAGGACACGGCCGTATTGGTCGGCAGGCGGTTCACGTCTGGCAGCGAGAGGGGCGGCACGGGGAATTCATGCTCGCCGTACACATGCAGCACCTCCCGGCTGGTTACCAGCGCCTTCACGCCGGGGGCGGCCGCTAACAAGTCGGTGATGACGGCGGCCGCGCCTACTACTTGCTCGAAGTTATCCAGAACTAGCAGCAGGCGACACGGCCGTAAATACGCCTTCAGCGCCTGCTGCAGCGGCGCCAATCCATCCCCGGCGCGCAGAGGTTCGGCTACGCCCAACGCCTCGGCGATGGCCGCGACCACCAGGTCGGGGTCGGTGATGGGGGCCAGGGGCACAAAAAAAGCGCCTTGCGGGAAAACGGCTGCGGCCGCCAACTGCTGCCCGGTGGCCGCCAACTGCCCAGCGGCGGCCAGACTGAGGCGAGTCTTGCCTGTGCCCGGCGGCCCGGTGAGGGTGAGCAAGCGTACCCCCGGTTCCTGGAGCAGTTCACATACGGCCGTCACCTCTGGCTTCCGACCGACAAAACTGGTGAGGGGAGTGGGCAAGTTGCCGGCGGCCGGTTCTGGCGCGGCCGACGTCATGCCGACCGGCGGCGAATAGGCGTCTGGCGGCGGCGGCGTCTGGCTGATCCCGCGCGCAAACAAGACAAAATTCTCGCGCTCGTCGGCAGCCAGACCCAACGCTTCGGCCAACAAACCGGCTAACTGGGGTGACGGCCGTAAATCACCCGCTTCCAGACGACGCACAGCGCTGACCGAACAATGCACCTGCCGCGCCAACGCCTCGCGGCTCAGATCAAACGCTTTGCGGCGGCGCTTCAACCAGTTAGGAAAAGGCTCAGGCGTGGACATAGCCCCGGATTATAACAGCAGCCCCGGCAAAGTGTGTCAGAAATGGTGACACTTTCTGACACTGACTGGCGGCGGCGGCGGCTTTACACTGGTATGAGTTGGTTTGTTGATTAGCAAACTAACAAACCCATCAAACCAACAAATTCGTTCGCAAAACAGGAGTGAAAAATGAAAAAACTATCTTTCTTGTTACTGTTTGTCTTACTATTGGCAGCGTGTGGCGGCGGATCGGCGGCCACTATCAACGATATTGCCATTTACCCAGACGCCGCAGCCCTGGAGCCGGGGGTAGACCCGGTGGCCGATACCCTGGTGAACAACATGGTGCAAGACGCCCAGGTCCGCAGCAGCGCCGGTGTGGGCGGTCAGATCGAGCAAAAGGCATATCGCCTGCCGGCGGGAACCACCTGGCAGCAGGTCGAGAGCTTCTACAACGATAAACTGGGCAGCGACGATTGGAAAAGCGGACTGGGTGGCATTGCCGGTAACATTGCTGGGGATGTGATGAGTTCGGTCAACCAGAGCAACGACCTTTTCCAGACCGGCATCTGGTCTAAAGGCAAACAAACCCTCACCCTCATTCGTGTGGCCGATTCAAGCGCCGGTGATGATGCCTTCTTTCTCATCATGTCCCTGGCGACCAATTAGCTACAAAAGATTGGTCCAATCTTGGAGATTGGACCAATCTGCCAATTCAAGGAGCTGCTATGATGCGTGATTTTGCCCAACCAGTCTGGCGCGTGTGGTTGAAGTGGGGCGGGGGAACGGCCGTTCTCCTGCTGGCCACGTTGTTTGTTTTTGCCCAGCGGCCGGTACACGCCGCCAACCTCACCGTCAACACCCTCACCGACAAACCCATCAACGACCCCACCATAGACGACGGCCTCTGCTCCCTGCGCGAAGCCGTCGAAGCCGCCAACAACAACGCCCCGGTCAGTACCAATGATTGTCCGGCCGGCAGCGGCGCCGACACCATCACCTTCAGCGTCTCCGGCAGCATCCAATTCGTCGAGACCATGTACATCAACCCGACATCACCATCAGCGGTCCCATCATTTTAGATGGCAACCAGGCCAGCAACTTTTTCACCGTTTCCAGCAGCGGTAAACTAAGCCTGCTCAACATGACCCTGCAAAACGGCAAGAGCGGCTTTGGCGGGGCCATTCAGGGTAATGGCGATGGCAAAATCAACGCCGTCGGCGTTTCTTTCATCGGCAACGAATCCACTTTCAGCGGCGGGGCCATCAACACCAACGCTGCCCTCAACTTGTTGGGCTGCAATTTCTCCGGCAACAAAGCCGGTGAGAATGGCGGGGCCATCCGCTTCAACGGCGGAGCCAGCGAAGCGCTCAACATTGCTGGCAGCAACTTCGCCGGCAACATCGCCGAGGAAAAAGGCGGAGCCATCGCCCTCATTACCACGTCACCCATGTCCATCAGCGACGCCATCTTTTCCGGCAACATTGCCACCGGGTCACAAAGCGACCACGGCGGTGGGGCCATCTACATAGACAACAGCTACGAAGACAACGCCATCAGCATTGTCCGCAGCGCCTTCAACGGCAACCTGACGCCCGGCGGTTCTGGTGGGGCGATGCAGGTGGCCGGCGATATCCCCGTGACGGTCATGAACTCGTCATTTAACGCCAACATCTCTGGCGGCAGCGCCAGCGGGCGCGGCGGCGGCGTCTATGTGCGCGGCGGCAATCTGAATCTGGTCAAAACCGCCTTCAACGCCAACGTCGCCTCCCCAAAATTCGACAATACTGCCGGGCAGGGGGGCGCGGTGTATAACCTGGGCGGCACGGTGCGGGCAGCCAACAGCTCCTTTTTCCTGAATGTGGCCGGGTTGGGCCAGGGTGGGGCGCTGTACAACAACGACGACACGGCCGACGCCATCATCGAACTGCGCAACGTGACCATTTCCGGCAACCGGGCCAACAGCGGCGGTGCGATGTTGAACTTCAACGCCGAAAACCAGCGCATCAACCGCATCGCCTTGTGGAACACCATCATCGAAGAGGGCAGCACCGGCAGCGGTGGAACCTGCGCCGCCGACGCGCCGCAAGACAACGGCAGCAATCTGCAATACCCGGGCACAGCCTGCGGCGCGGCCGTCGCCAGCGCCGACCCACTGCTGGAAGCGCCCTTTTTTAACGGCGGGGCGATTGCCTCGCTGCTGACGCAGGCGTTGGGCGCGGGCAGCCCGGCGCGAGACGCGGGCAGCAACACGGTTTGCGCTGCCGCGCCGGTGGACAACGAAGACCAGCGCGGCGACCCGCGCCCCAAGGGGGCAGCTTGCGACATCGGCGCGTTTGAGGCGGAACCGGCCGTCGCCGGCTACGGCTCGACGCCGGTGCAGCCGGGACCCATCGTCATTGGCAATACCAGCGTGGGTGTGCCGATCACCAACACGTTTGCCATTTTTGAAACGGGCAACACCACCCTGACGGTGAGCAACCCGACCCTCGGCGGGGCGAATCCGGCGGAGTTTGCCGTGCTGACGCCGTTCCCGCTGAACATCCCCAACGGCAGCCGGACGGTGGTGTTGCAGTGCAACGGCACGGCCGTTAACAACCACAGCGCCACCCTTACGCTGAGTACCAACGACCCAAACCTGCCGACTGTCAGCTATACCTTGCTGTGCAATGTGCAGGCCGCGCCCGTGCCCGGCTTTGGCTCTATGCCGGCCGCGCCCGGCCCGTTGGATTTTGGCGCGGTGGAAGTGGGGCAGTCCAGCGTGCTGGACCTGACCTTCATGGAAACAGGCAACGCCACCCTTGTGATGGGACCGATTGACATTGCCGGCCCCAACTTTACCGAATTCACCTTTAACGCCTTCGACACGACCATCAACGATGGCGAGCCGCCGGTGGTGCTGCCGATCACCTGCACGCCGCAAGATGTAGGGCTGCGCACGGCCGTTATCACCCTGCAAACCAACGACCCGACGCGCCCCAGCGTGACATACAACCTGGTGTGCGAAGGCGCGCCGCCGCCATCGCCCCATCTTTATCCGCCGGGCATCAGCTACATCAACGGGCAAAACGGCCTCAACAACATGGATGGCATGTACGATGTGGTGGTCAGTCCAGACGGCCGTCATGTCTACGCCACCGCTTACAACTCCGACCGTATCATCCTCTTCAGCCGCAACCCGTCCAATGGCGAACTGACGCAGGTTGCTGCCTTCGGCCACGTGAATCTGGACCAACCACGCGGCATCGCCATCAGCCCAGACGGCCAACGAGTGTACGTGGCCGGCGGCGTTTCCGACAATTTCCTGGTCTACAGCCGGAACAACAGCTCTGGCATGTTGGCTCTGGAAGACGTATGGACTTTGGGCGCTTTTCTGCCCGGTCTGGATGGGCCGGAGGGGATTGCTGTCAGTCCCGACGGCCGTCACATCTACGTCGCCGCCAACAATGGTGATTCGGTGGTCATCTTCTACCGCGACAGCGATGGCTTTGTGGGCTACGAAGACACCGTGACCGATGGGACCAACCTGGATGGTGCGCGGCGGTTGGCTGTTAGCCCAGATGGGGCCAATGTGTACATCGCCAGTTTTACCGCGGCGGGCAACGGCCGTATCGCCACCTATCAACGCAACGCGCAAAATGGGACGCTTACTTTCCAACAACTGCGGTTTGAGGGGCAGCTTGTAAACTGCAACCCCCTCTGCCTGTTTATTGATGGGTTGGATGGAGCCTTCGATGTGCTGGTCAGCCCAGATGGACGACACGTTTACACCGCCAGCCTGAACGACAACGCCGTCGCCCGCTTTGTCCGCGGCAGCAACGGCACGCTGACCTGGGGCGGGCGGCTGAAGGATGGCAGCGGCGGCATAGACAGCCTGGCCGGTGCGCGTGGTCTGGAAATCAGCCCCGATGGATTGTCTATTTACGTCGCCGCTTACACCGACAAGGCGCTAACCGTGCTGGACCGCAATCCTAACAATGGGGCCATCTCGCTGCGCCAGGCCATCTTCCGCAATGCGGTTACAGGGCTTCCAGCGCTCAACGGCGCGTACAGCGTGGCCGTCAGCCCGGATGGGTCCAGCGTCTACACGGCGGCTTACCTGGATGACGCTGTGGTGCTGCTGCAAACGGCCAATCCCATCGCCACCCTCACCAGTTTACAGCCGGCCTCGGCGCAGGTGGGCGCGCCGGCCCTGACGCTGGTGATTGAGGGCGAAGGCTTTGTGCCCGGCTCCATCGCCCGCGTGAATGGCGCCGACCGGCCGACGACATTTGTCACTAGCAGCCGCATCGAAGCCAGCCTGCCCGCTTCAGATATGGCCGCGCCGGGCACATTGAGCATCTCGGTGTTTAACCCCACGCCAGGCGGCGGCGTGTCGAACAACAGTTTGCCATTTGTGGTACGGCCGTTAAACCAAAACCCCACGCCGTCCATCAGCTACCTCAGCCCGCAAGGGGAGGCGGCCGGCGGCCCGGCCTTCAGCCTGGCGCTGATTGGCTCGAATTTTGTCTCTGGGGCGGTGGTACAGTGGAATGGGGCCAACCGGCCAACCACCTTTATCAGCGCCAACGAGGTACGGGCGGAGATTGGCGCGGGCGATTTGCTGTTGCCGGGAACGGCCGTTATCGCCGTCATCAATCCAGGGCCGGGTGGGGGTACGTCTAATCTGGTCTCGTTCACCGTGGCCGCGCCGGGGCAAAATCCTGCGCCCACGTTGACCGGGCTGACGCCAACGGCCGTGCCGGCTCGGGGCGCAACCAGCCAACCGCTGCTGGTAACACTGCATGGCGCGAATTTTGTCCAGGGAGCGCAAGCGCATTGGCAGGGCAGCAGCCGCCCCACCACCTTCATCAGCAGCACAGAACTGCAGATGACGCTGACCGCCTATGATGTCGCTTTCCCAGGGTTTGGGACGATTGCGGTGGTGAATCCGGCTCCCGGCGGCGGTGAATCCAATGCGCTGACGCTTACTTTGGTCGCCTACCAGGTATATTTGCCAATGACGCAGCGATAAGCCAGGCCAGGCACGCCGCGCGCAGTCGCCGATGAAAGTGTAAAAAACCACAAAAGTGTCAGAAGCTTTTGTGGTTTTTTGCATCGGCCACTTAATCGGCGATGAGGATAATAACGGTATCGTCGGGGCGGGTTTGCACGGTGAGGGTGCGCAACGGCCGTTCCGCCGGTCCCTGCTCCAATTCCCCGGCCGCGCCAAAGTGGCTGCCGTGGCAAGGGCATTGGAACCCGGAAACGGCCGTGATCTTTTGCTGCACCAGGCAGCCCAAATGGGGACACACCGCGTCCAACGCCGTCAGATAACCGGCGTCATTGCGCAGCCAGGCGCGCGCCGCCGCCACGTAAGTGGTGGAGCCGGGGGGGAAATCGGCCAATTTGCCAGCCTCTACCAGCAGGGAGGGCGTATTGGGCAGCCCCTCCGCGTCCAGAAAACGCCCTATCTGGTAAAGCGACACCCCCAGCGCGGCCATCCAGCCACCGTGGGTCAACAAGGCCAAAAAACGGCGGCGGGATAAGTTAGAAACCTGTGTTGCTTCGTTCATAGGCCACAGAACTATCAATCACCAATCGCCAATCGCTCATACGCATGGCATTCGTGGCAGTAATGGCTTTCCTGCTGGTCGGGCTGCTGCTGGCAGCCGCTGCCCAAGACTAGAGGCACTTCGTAAAGACGGCCGTCTACTTTGCCCGTCTCCACCAACCGCTCACCGTCCCATTGAATCCAGCCAAAAGTCTCGCCGCGCGTTGTGGCGATGACAGTGTCGCCGACGGCCACACTGTAGTTGGGGTTGAGATTGGCCGAAAGGATGGCCGGGTGGCGCGGGTCGCTGATGGTTGTCAGCAGGGGCATCTCGGTCAGCGTGCCGTGACAGGTCTGGCACTGCACATATTGAATCTCGGCCTGGCTGGAATGAATGTCGCCATCACCCATCACCTCGCCGTTGGTGTGGCAGTCTACACAGTCCAACACCCATTCACACAGCGTAAACTGGGCGATAGGCTGATAATATTCCAATTCCCGCTGCTCTTGGGCCGTTAAGCTGTGCGGCCCAGGCAAATCATCCCGCTGCAGAAAGGCCATCTGGCGCAGCGAATAGTTGCCGCGATTGTGGCAGTGGTTGCATTGGTAGTAAGGGATGGCGGTGGTCAGTTGGTGCGCGGCGGCATGCCCCGGCTCGTCTCTGGGGATGGTCGGGTCGCTGCCGCGATAGAGGCCATCGTTTTCGTAGATGACGTGGCAGGCGGCACAGCCGGTGGCGCGGAAAAAGTAAGGCTGGGCCAGGGGCACGGCCGTTACGTGGCAAAGCTGGCAATCCTGGGCAAAGGTGTGGATGGCGTCCGGCGCGTCTGGGCCAGGATTAAACGGCGTCAGCGCCGCGACGCCGGTCGCTGTCGTGATCCAGTCGTCTTGCACGGCGACGATGCCGTAACGGGCCACAGGGTCGGGCTGCCCGCCAAAGGCGTAATTGACCTGGGCGATAGCGCCGGCGTAGGTGGTCATGACGGTAGTCATGACGCGGTGGATGTGATCACGGCCGTCGGCCGCCGCCCCACTATGACAGGTAGAGCCGCCGCACGATTCGGCGACAACGGCTAAATCGCTGGGATTCCCGGTCGCGCCGCGCATCGTCGCGTGGGCCAAGTCGGCGTCTACTGCCAGCCCATCGCCGCCGTGGCAAAGCACGCAGCCAAACGCCTCTTGCGGGTGGCTGGGGCTGATTTCTTCGATGCCCTGGTGGCAGGTGAGGCACAATTCTGGCCGGCCGGTGAGGGTGGGCGTGAGGCTGATGATTGCCGGTTGGCGCGACTGGCGCGCAACAGCAGCGACAGTGAGTAAGAAGAGAAGCAGGCCGAGTACGGCCGTTACTTTCTGATAACGGTTCATCGCCACCACTCCCACAGCGTCAGCGACACAAGGGCGCTGAACAAAAACAATACCACCACCTGCGCCCACCGCCCTTCCCGGTTAAACCAGACGCCCACACCCGTCTGGGTACGATCCAGCGTCCAGGGCAGCAGCGCCAACAGCGCCAACAGCGCCAACGGGATCACAATCCCGGCCAGCAGCGGCGGCAGGTGGCGCAGCAGGGCTTGAATCCATACTAAAAACCAGGGGGTGATGATGATGGGGGTAACGGCCGTAACCAGAATATTCACCCCATCCACTGCCGGAGCCAACGGCGCATCCAGCCACAAAGCCAACCCCATGAGCAGGCACAACAGAGCCAACACGGCCACCCCTGCCCGCTGCCGCCATTCGCGCCACATGAGGCGAACGTCCGGCGGCTGAGCCGCGGCGGCCGATTGCCTGGTTGCCCAGCCGCCATTGCGGCGCGCGCGAAAGACGTGCCAGCCAAGCAGAAACAGAACCGGGAGACTGAGGCCGAGGGTATGCCAGGTGTGAAACCGCACCAGGGTGGCGTCGGCAATATCTGGACCGCCGACCAATAAACCATAGAACCAGCCGCCCAGCAGCGGCGTCTGGCGGATGGTGTTGGCGGCCACTGTCAATGCGCCGACGGTGTCTACATCCCAACGCAGCACATAGCCGGAAAAGCTGAGGAGCAGACTGAGCAGCAGCGCCGCCAGCCCTAACAGCCAGTTCAAACGGCGCGGCGGCTTGTAGCCACCGGTCAGGACGACGCGCAGCAGATGCAGCGCGCCACTAAGCAGCAGCAAAACGGCCGTCCAGTAATGCAGGTTGCGCAGCAGCCAGCCATAAGGCAGGATAAAGGTGATGGCGCGGATGGATTCGCTGGCGGCGGCGGCTGTGGGCGTGTACGCGGCCGTCAACGGGATGCCGGTGACGATAAGGAGCAAGTACAACAGCAGAGAGATGCCCCCCAGCCCCAACGTGGCGCTAAAGCGAGTTTCGCGGGCAGGCAGAGTTGGGGGATGCAGGCGGGCAATAAAACTGGGGCGGTTCATCCCCGCGTTAATCCGCTCAGGTCGGCTATGCGCTGCAAGCGATTGAGCATATCGGCCCGTTCCAGGCTGATGATGGCGAAGGTGTCGGCCAACTTTTGCAGCCATCGGCTGATTTTGGCCTGCGTCGCTTCGTTTAGAACGTGTGTGTCGCGGTCGGCGGCGGCTAATTCGGCCGCATCCAGACCATGTTTTTCGGCTAACCGCTCAATCTGCGCCTGACGAACGGCCGTGTCGGGCGGCGCTGTAAAAAATTGACCGGCGACAAACATGGCCGGGGCCACGCCATCCACCTCAATCCGCGCCCGCGCATATTGGAAGCCGGCGTGGCAGGTGGAAAATTGGGGCAGTTTTTCGTGTTGATGCGCCAATTTTCGCCAGGATTCGATGCACGCCTGTTGGCCGGATTCTGTGTTAAGGATGAGGTTGCAGAAAGCGCAGGAGTGGCTAATGGTGGTGATGGGCACACCTTCGGTATCAGTGATGATCGCGCCTACGTCTACCGCTTCAGCGCTGACATCCTGGATGGCCTGGAAGCAGTGGACGGGTAATATGTCTCTGGATAATTGGGGGGCGTTGTGGTCTGGCGCGGGCGCGCCGGAGAGCAGCGCTTCCACTTCTGGCCGGGGGAAGCGCCACTGTTGACCAACTTTGACGCCCTGGAGACGGCCGTCTTTCAACATGCGGTAGATTGTGGTGCGGTCTACCTGGAGATGTTCCTGTACTTGTTTGGCGGTTAGTAGTTCTTCCATCGGAAAGATTATAGAGAAAAGGTTGGCGACCAACAAAGCCAAACCTGACCAACAGCAAATTAATCGGCGGCGGCTGGTTGTAACGATTGGCGCGGTTGACGGCCGTCGGCCTCGGCCGGCGCCACCACCACCACCGTTTCATCAAATACAGGAAAGTAGTGGGCGACCAGCGAGTATACCAGAACAGCGCTGGCGGCTACGCCGACCAAAATTGCTACCTCCATCCAATGGGGCTTATAAATGCCCCCGTCCAGCGGCCGGATGGCAAACCAGGAGGCATTAAACCGGTTCAACGTGACCCCGGCCAACACCAACAGCGCCCCGGTTAACGCGCCCACCCGACTATTGCGGACCTTTTCAAAGGAAAGCAGGATGATGGGCAGCACCACGCCCACAAACAACTCCGTCAAAAACAACACGGTATACACACCACTGGTCAACATAAGATGCAGCTCGTCGGTGATCAGCAGTTCGCCCAATTTCAACACCAGGTAAATACCCAACACCCAGGGGATGAACCAGGCCAATTCGGCGATGATATGTTTTGGCAGGGTTCGTTTGAACACCCAATAGCTCACGATGGCCCCACTGATGACCATAGCCAGACCGGCCGCCAGTGAAGAGATCAGGAAAAAGACCGGCAAAAACAGCGAATACCACAAGGGATGCAGCCGCGAAGACATGACGATAAACAACGTGCCCAACGACGATTGATGCAAAGTAGACAGCGTGACGCCGGCAATCACCAGGGGCATGGTCCATTTTTCGATGAACGGCAGGAGGCCGCTGAAGCGAGATTCTTGCAGGAAGACCGGACTCAATTCGTAGATTAAAATGGTGGAGTAGAGGGCGATGCACCAGCTGACCTCAAACAGCGCCGAGTTGATGTTGGGGAAAATCAGGAAGTGGTAAAAGCGGTCCCAACGCCCTAAATCCATAAACAAGATGACCAGCACCGAGGAATAGCCGATCAGCCCGGCCAACACGGTGGGGCGCACGGCCGCGTGCAGGCCATGCAGATGAAAAACGTACACCAGCGCCGCCAGGGTAAACGCGCCGCCAGAAAAAGCGACGGTGGATAGATCGAAGCTGATCCAGATGCCCCAGGGAAAGGCTTTGCTAAGATTGGTCGTTTCGCCCAGCCCGGCGTACAAACGGTATGCGCCGACCGACAGCCCGGCGGCGGCAATGACCGCCAAAATGTAATAACCGACCGACAAAGATTTGATCTCGTCTATGACCTTTTTGATGAACATGATTATGCCTCTGTGGTCTCGTCTGGGGTGGGGGCAACGGCCGTTTCTCCCTCTCCCTCTGCGCCAGCCACCAATGGGCCGGCATGGTGGCGCTTAATTGTCAGGTAAATGCCGCTCAGACCAATGGCGACACTGCCAGCGACGGCCGGCGTGCCATGCGTCACCAACCGGTTAGAATAGGCTGGCGATATAGAGCCGCCCGTCGGAAAGCCCATCTCCTCAAAAGGAACCGGCGAGACGTAAAAGGTAGACGTACCGCCGTTTTCCGTTTCGCCATAAACATGGTCTACGTATTTATCCGGGTTCAGATCAATCCGTTGATGGGCCTGGGCCAGCATACTGCTCTTTTCGCCAAACATGATGGCGTCGGTGGGGCAGGTCGCGGCGCAGGCCGGTTCGGCTTCACCTTCGCCCAAACGCGCCACGCACATATCACACTTGACAATCAGCGGCAGCTGCGCCTCCCATTCAAAGTTGGGCACTTCAAAAGGACAGGCATACATGCAGTAGCGGCAGCCAATGCAGCGGTCAATGTCGTAAGTGACAATGCCGTTGGCGTCCCGTTGCAGCGCGCCCACCGTGCAGGCGGATACGCACGACGGATCGTCGCAGTGCATACAATGGTAGGGAGCCGAATAACGAGACAGATTGGGAAACTGCCCGGTGACACCCGTTTCTTTGATCCAAATGCGGGAGATGGTATTAGGCACTTCGTTTTCGACGCTGCACGCTACCAGGCAGGCGCGGCAGTCAATACAGCGCGAGGCGTCAATGAGAAAGCCAAATTCTTTTTCGCTGGTTATTTTTTCTGACATAGCTAGTAATTCCTCGGGGCGGGGCGTCTTGCCCGCTGCCACTGCGAGCGAGACGCTCACGCTCCGGTTTTTAGACGGCCGTTACCCGCACAAACGTCTGCGTCAACGCCTGCCCACCGCTCACCGGGTCGGTAAACGTCACATGCAGCGCCGAAGAACTGGCCCCCACGCCAAATGCTGTCGTCAATCCCTGAGACAGCTTGCCAAAGCCCGGGCCCATATACACACAATCCGGCCGAATGGCTTGCGTCACTTGCAGCTCAATATGGACCTCGCCCACATCGCTGATCACCTTCACCAGGTCAAGATCGGCCAGCCCCAGCGCTTTGGCCGCCTCTGGATTCATCCACAGGCGCGGCTCGTCTTCATATTTATGCAGCAGTTGGTTGTTTTGCGTGGCAAACTGCGTGTGCCGCCCCACCTTGCCGGTGAGCAGATAAAACTTACCTGTCGGCGGCCGTGGCGGCTCTTCCCAGGTAGGCACGGCGGCAAAGCCAGCCCGGTTCAACGTCTCCGAGAACAATTCCACCTTGCCCGATGGCGTATTCCAGGCGTATTCGATCTCGCCGCCTTCCGCGTGCGGCAAATTGACATAACCCGTCTCGCGTACCTCTTGCAGCGTCACGCCCAGAGGCGCAAGCTGCTGGCGCAAGAAATCCTCTTCATCTTCATATTGGAAGAAATCGCCCAGGCCCAGCCGCTGCCCCAACTGCTTATAAATCCACAGCGCCGATTTGGCCTCGCCCTGCGGTTGAATGACCGGCTGACGCAGAAAAGCGCGGTCGCCCACAATGTTCAGCGGGTCGTAACGCTCCAGGTAAGAGGCTTCCGGCAGCACCACGTCGGCAAACCAGGCAGTGTCGTTCAGGGAAATGTCTACGACGACGATAAAATCCATCTTGCTCATGGCTTCCAGGGTGCGAGCGCGGTCAGGAATGGACTGCACCGGGTTTTGCCGCGAGATGAACCAGCCGTGCGCTTTGTAGGGCGTTTCGGTCAGAATGGCGTCGCGCAGTTCCTGGAAAACGCCCAGTTTAAAAGGCACGAGCGGGTATTTCCAGGGCACGCCGTCCAGGCGCATGGCGCTGGCGCGGGGGTAAGGCGGCTGCGGCGGCGCGCCCAATGGCCCGCCCCCTTCGCCGGCCGACGGCTTCAGGTGGATGCCCCAATTGCCGACCAGGGCATTGAGGCAGGAAATGGCGCGTTGGGTCTGGAAGGAGTTAACAAAGTTGGAGGTGCGCCAACCGTTGTGGGCCATAGCGTGGGGCGCGGCGTCGCTAAATTCGCGGGCAATGCGGCGCATGACATCGGCCTGGATGTCGGTGATCGGCGCGGCCCATTCGGGGGTAAACGGCCGTATCTCCTCCGCCAATTGTGCAAAGCCCACCGTATAATTCGCCACAAACGCATGGTCATACCGGTCTTCGCTGATGATCACGTTGAGCAAAGCCAGGTGGAAAGCCAGGTCTGTACCCGGACGGATGGCGCACCACTCGGTTGATTTAGCGGCCGTTTTGGTGAAGCGCGGGTCCACAGACACCACCTTCAACCCCCGGTCAATCGCGTGGCTAAGAATGCTCGTCTCCGACGTAGAAATGGCTTCCATCAGGTTACGGCCGGTTAAAATCAGATATTCCAGGTCGCCATAGCTGCGGTCTGGCTCTTCCATGCCATAGGTCATCTGGTTGGCGACAATCATGGCGTTAAAACAGAGGCTGCGCTGCGTGCCATAATTCGGCGAACCAAAGACATTCAACAAATTCTCAAACTGCACCTGGGAAAGATTATGCGTAGACGAGAAAATCATCGCTTCCGGGCCATACTTTTCTTTAATCTCCAGCATATTTTGGGCCACCAG
The DNA here is from genome assembly GCA_016716065.1 of Candidatus Leptovillus gracilis. Classification (NCBI taxonomy): domain Bacteria; kingdom Bacillati; phylum Chloroflexota; class Ardenticatenia; order Promineifilales (SeqCode); family Promineifilaceae (SeqCode); genus Candidatus Leptovillus; species Candidatus Leptovillus gracilis. Next base: position 383,807 of record JADJXA010000005.1, read on the forward strand.
GTCCAGCGCCGTTTCCCAGGAGACCTCGCGGAATTTGCCCTCGCCGCGCTGTCCCACTCGCACCAGCGGCTTCAACACCCGGTCTGGATCATACGTATTCATCAGGCCGGCCTGGCCGCGGGCGCACAAAAAACCAAGCGAATGCGGATGAACCGGATTGCCTTCCAGCTTCACCACCCGCCCCTCTTTCACTTTGGCGCGCACGCCACAGCGCCAGACGCACATTTCGCACATGGTCGGGATGAAGCCATTGCCTTCAATATCCAGGAAACCGGCCGCTTTGGCCGCCTCGGCCACTTCAATGGGCAGAAGCTGCCCAATCGCCAGCGCCCCCACCGACGCACCAAAGACTTTCAGGAAATCCCGGCGGGAAAGAGTTGTTGTTGTCATAATAAATCCCTGATAATGATGAGCTGCTAACAGTTAACCGTTAACTGTTAACCGTTCATTGTTAATTGCTAGTTTGTCTTGCCGCTGCATCTGGTTGCGGTCAATCAGGTAGAACAGCAAGAGGCTAAACAAGGTGAAGAAGGCAATAACCAGGGCCGCGCTCACGTTCCAGAGTTCGGGCATGATGGCCGAACCAAAATTAGCAATAGCCGAAATCTTGGGGAAAACCTGCGGGTAGATCAGGCCATAAATAGCTGCGCCGGTGGTAAAACCCAATAGGCCAGGAACCAGATAATCCAACTTACCTTCACCGGCGCCAGCGACACACGTGCCCGGACAGTAGCCACTAAACGCCATGCCCACGCCAAAAATCAGCCCACCGATGACGTTCCCGGCAATATACGTAGCCGGGACGCCAGGAAAAGTGATGACGCCCATCCATTTGAGGATGTACAGCCCGGTCATGGAGACGATGAGGGCGGTCATCATAAACTTGAGGACAGCCATATCGGTGAAGCGAAACACGTTGACGATTTTGTGGTATTTGGTCAGCCCTGCTTTTTGCAGCGACAGGCCAAAAAAGAGGCCTAAAATAAGAGCCAGAATGTAGTTGGTCATGTTTAGAATCTCCTGCCATAAACGAGCCAGGCGGTGGCAATGCCGGAGGCAAACATCGCGCCAATGAAAATGAAAGCGGCCGGCGCGAGTAACATCCCCCCAGAGATGGCTAACCCGCTGGTGCAGCCGCCGGCAATGCCCGCGCCTATCTCCAATACAATTGCGCCCAGGAAGGCGAACAACCATCGTTTCGGCCAACTGGGGCCAAAGACCTGTTTCCACTGTTCGTCCGAATTCAGGCGCAGCTTCCAGGTGCGGCTGGACAATGCGCCAACCATGCCGCCAAAGAAGATGCCAATGAGCAAAACGCCAGACCAGGTGATTTCCGGGCGCATGACGTAGTTAAAATATAAATTGTCGAACAACTGTGGGGCGACAGTCTGCCCAATGGCCCCGGCCAGGTTTTCAAACGCGCCGGATGCGCCCAACAAACTGTCGCTGAGCCAGACAGCCAGGATGCCGACGATGCCCAATAAAACGCCGGCCGCATAAGGCGACCATTCTTCTTTTTGAAACTGTTCCTTTAACCTATCCATGGTTTGTCTCCAGTTGATAGTTTGTGTTTGTTTCTAAGGTGGTCAGATTGGTTCAATCATGTAGGTTGAACCAATCCTGGTTATTAGTTATTGGCCAGGGCCAGAAGGAGGGCCTGCGATTCGCGGTCAAGCTCGCGGATTTGTTGGATGAGGTCGGGTTGCAGCCGGGTCAGGTCGCGCAGCAGAAGCTGCGCCCTGGTGGGGTCTTCGAGGAATTGGTAGAGGTTTTGCAGGGCGTCGGGCGGCAGAGCAGCCAGGCGGGGCAGCAGGGCAACAACCTGTGGTGGATAGTCGGGGTAATGGCTGTTTTGTTGGGTGAGAACTTCCGCCGACAGGGGGATGTGGTTTTTCTGGCGCAGCCGTTGTTCGTTCCAGACCACGAAACCGCCGCCGCCAACCAGGGTGATGGCGATGAGGCCCATGAGAATGCGGTTGCCCCAGTTAACTTGTTTAATACCCAGGACGGTCTCGTTGTAGCGGGCGACGTAGTCTATGACGTTGGGATCGTTGATGACCAGGCCGACCGGGACGGGGGAGCGAGCGCTAGAGCTAGAGGGAGAGGAGGGGGGGACAACGGCCGTTACCTCTCCCCCAGTCCCATTATCGCTCGCCGGAGGTTCTGAACCGGAACTGCCGCCGCTGCTGCCGCTGCCGGCGCCAACTGTCACGCCCAAAGCAACGGCGTACACATCGGCGCGTTCAGCCAGATCGGCGGCGTGGCAGTTGCCACAACTGACCTGAATGTTATCCAGTGGCGCTTCCATGCCGACGTGGGCGGCGTCCATGTCGGTGGCCTGCACGTTACCGGCGTGGCAAAATTCACAAAAATCGCCAAAGGCATGGGCCTCATGCCAATTCGTGCCGTCGTTGTTCACTGGCGCCTGCGCCTGAATCTCGTGGCAATTTCTGCACGACGACGCGGATGAGCCACACTGCGCCTGGGCTGGTTTGGGCAGGGTCAGAACGATAAACAGCGCCAGGCTGCCCAAAAACAGAAGCCATACAGTTGCGTGGGTTTTGTTTTCTATCATGATGAATATCCTGTTTGTCGTAACTACTTACCACGGAGACACGGGGGCACAGAGATTAAACCTGTAAACCCTCCGTGTTCTCCGCACCTCCGTGGTGAAATCCCAGAGAGGCTTAGTCGCTACTGTTTGTCACGCTGGGACACGGCCGTTCAGCACGGCCGTTTTCCTCTCCAACGACTCATATACCAGCAGCCGCAAGGTATCCAGCACCTCAATAATGCGCGCATCCATGAGTTGGTAAGTTACACTGACGCCATCACGCTCCGAATAAACAAGAGACTGTTGGCTGAGAATACTCAGGTGGCGCGAGACTGTGGATTGGGACAGGTTTAAATCCTGGGCCAATGCGCCAACATGGCGCGGCTGCTGCGCCAACGCATACAAAATCTGAATCCGTTTGGGATCGGCCAACGCCTGACAACAACTGGCGTGTAACTGCGTTAACTGCGTATCTGAAGAAATCATCATGACACCATTTTGCCTACGGCCGTTCCACTCAATGAATCATTGTTAATGCTTGCATTATCTTGCTATAGTTTGCAATAGTATTTTATTGCACAATCACCACATAGTGACATTCGTCACCTGGATAGGTGACATAGTTCATCTCATTCAATCGCTCCTGTTGTCCACCGCCACTAAACAGCAATTAACGATTAACAATTGACAATTGGCTATTGACAATTGACAATTGGTGCTTGAACTGAAACCTTT